>DATLQY010000681.1:0-9452 GCA_035534975.1 Pirellulales bacterium | reverse complement strand
GCATTCGCTCTCCCACTCCAACTCCGCCGTCCTCAACCAACAATGCTTCTAGCTTGCCATACAAGTCACGTAGCGGCTCGGGCGCACTCCCCGCGACGGCCTCGAAGCCATGTATCAAGACGGAGATGTTTCGTTTGGTCGCTTTCACTTGTCCGACGCTTGCCAAGTCAATCAGTTGTTTCCACAGCGGGTCGCCGAAGCGCTTAAGCAGTCGCGCCACATGTTCACGCGCGGCGACGTAGCCCGTTCCGCGAGAATTCTCTTGTAATGGCGAACCTTTCTTGTCCTTGGATTCCTTTTCCTGAAAAGCCATTACCTCCGGCCGGTCCTTGGGCACGTTGTCCGAATGAATCCCCTGGTCGCAAAGGCGCGCCTGTCCGACCAGCTCCAATACTCGGTATGCGCGCAGGATCGCGTCCTCGAACTGATGATCTCGCAACCGCCGTTCGCCGTTGGCGAGTAAGTCGGTCACCAGTAGACGAAGCCACGTGGCGCACTGACGCGCATCCTCCGGCGGACCAGAGGCAAGATCGCCAACCCACGAACGGACAGCGGCGGAAGGAACAAAGCGATTCCACCCGGACGGATCCTGGAACGACGGGAAAACCGTCTGGGTGGCGGCACGGTAATCGAGACGGTCCCAGGCCGCGTAGAACGCCGCCAACGGCCGCGCCAACCGCGCCTCGTCGAGCAATGCGGCGGGCCAAAGCGACGCGAAGGGGGTGGCTGGATCGGGCAGCACCGCCAACACGGCTCCGAAGTCGCCCTGCTCGAAAAATCGCGCGGCAAGGTCGAGACGTTGGCGCGCGGTCACCACGCTGGTATGAACGTCTCCGATTTGCTCCGTGCCGGGTACGACCATCCCGCGGTCATCGCGTTGGCCCGAGATGTACCGCAGCCGCTCGACGCCGTGCCGGACTGCGGCCAACACCAGCGCGGCGCTCATCGCCTTCGTGCCGCGTGTAAAATCCGCGAGCATCTCTTCGGGCCGGGCGCCGGCGGCGCGGAGCTTTCCGATCACGCCCTCAAAGTGCGCGAAACACGCGTCCGTATCGTTCTCAAGGCTTGACCCTGGCAATGGCAGAATGTCGATCGCCACATCGGCAATCTCTGTTCGTAGAATTGCGGCATTGTCGGCCGTCAGCGTCGATGGCAACAAAATTACGCGCCGCCATTCGCCGGCGCGAATGGATTTGGTGAGCGGGACGAGCAAAGTGTCTCGAACCTGGGCAACGTCCCCTGTGCCAACCGTGCAAAGCAGGATTGAAGGCTGGGTCATCACGACCTCTGGATCATGTTTGGTTGGCTGGGCACCCGCACTACCTTCGACCGCGCGTCGGCCCGCCGCGACGTTGTGGTGGCGGCGGCGGCGCCGGACGGTCCCAGCGGTATTCCGGCGACGTCAACGATTGATTGGTGGCGTAAACTGTTATCTCGGCCCCTGCTGGCGGCAGCGGGTCGGGGGCACTCCCGTATTTTACGAGCCCCTTTTTCTTCCCCGTCTCCTCGACCCAGCAGGCGCCCGTAAGCTTCTCGTGGGGCCCGATAAACTTGACTTTCACGGCGCCCGGCGCTGCGGTCGGCTTGCCGTGTTGTGGTGGGTTTTGAGCCGTGTTCTGCGCTGTGCGGCGCTGGCGCGAACGTAGCCCGCAGCGGCGCTCAAGCTCGTTTGATAGGAAGCCGAGGAACTTGGTGAGAAAGCCGCGGCTCGTATTCAAGTCGGGGAGGCCCGCGGCGGGAAACGCCACGACGCGCACGACGTAGGCACCGTCGAAACGGTCGACATGAAAGTGAACCGGCGATGCGTGCCGCGCGTTGCCAGGGTTCTTCGCCTTACTAAGGTGCTCGGCAAACGCGCCCGTCGGTTGAAATTTGCCTTGCACATCTTGGGGCCCGCGGCCGATTTTCCGCGGCAAGCCTAGGGCCTTTTTCTCGCGACAGTGGGCGTACTTCTTTGCGCACGCCTGGTAGGCAAAACCGATTTGGTCGAGGACGTCCCAGACATCAGGCCAGTCGAACCGAGCGGTCGTCTCCGGCAATAGTTGCTCCAGCGACGGTGAGGCAGCAAGGCGGTCCTGGTGTAGCCCTTCCGCACCTTGCGTGCGGCGGAACTCGGCGGCGGCGGCGTGGCACCGATCGCCTGTCCACCCGTCGAAGGGAGTGCCGTTGAGCGAACCGAAGCCCTTGCGCGACTTGGCGCCAACGCCGCCGTAGCGGCACAACAGCCACAATGCGGCGGTTCCCTGCTCGATGAGGAGCTTTTCCGTCGCCTCCTTCGTGCCGCCGCGCACGGTCAGGCGGCATTCCCATGAGCTACCGGCGTCGAGATACCAACGCGGTTTGCCCTTGTCGTCCATCCCGTAAGAGGCGTACCAAAGGCCCTGCGTCGTCTTTTGCGGATCGAGCCCGGGGATGCCGTAGTCCCCGGTCTTGTCCGCAGGCGCCATGTCGGCGAATGCGCGTTTCGAATATTTTTGCGGTTCGGGGCACTTCACGCGCCTTACTTCCACCCTTAGCGCCCCTCCTTGCCTCGTATCGCCCCAGACGAGCGCCTCCATCCGCCGCAGCGTGGCGACGTCGACGAAGCCGGCGTGCATGGTGCGCCACCACCAGCGCAACAGGCCGCGTAGTGTGGCAGAACGCAGGTCGCAATCTTCCGCCTCCTGCGACGCGCCGGCCAAGAACGCGGGCGTGACGAGCTCCAACGTCGTCTCAAACGAAGCGATACTCGCAAGTGTTCGGGACGTGGCGGAGGGTGCGGCCTCCTGAATTCTTGCGGGTTCAGCTACGGGCGCCTCCGCATCGAGCTTGAACGAGCCGTAGCCGGCCGCAGTTTTCGCCCCCGCGCCCAAATGGCACAAGGCACCCGAAAGCCACTCGCTGGCCAGCTTTACAAGGTCGTCGGGCACATCGACGCGGCGCTTCGCCAGCGCGAAGTCAAAGGTTGCACCTGCCGGGATGGCGAGGAAGTACACGGGATTCGGGTCTTCCCAATCACCGGGCGGATGGGCGTTGTCGTTGTCACCCGCTTGGTAGTAATTCGGATGATGGTTGTTCACGATATCGACAATAAACCTGGGCCAGGCCGTCGGCCACGCGTCGAGGAAAATGATCTGGCCCGCAGCCGAATTATCCTCGGGCGGCTGGCGAAGCAATCCCTTTGGCTTCCACATCTTCCCCTGATCGCAATTGGGCGCCCTGCCAAAAACGGCTTCGATCCGGCGCCAGGCCTCGCTTGCACGCTGTTGTTGGTCGGTATTGACTGGCTCACCGTTCTCGGCCGCGCCAAATTGCGCGGGAAACCAGACAGTTTCGGCGTAAGCGCGCGCCATTCCTTTCAGGCCGCTGGCGGGCAAATAGACGAAGCCGTATAGCGGGTGCATGCAAATGCCCGCGTTCTCGAGTGCCGAGGCGCGTGACAGGTGCAACGTAAGGGGGCCGGAGGTGGCGCAGCGGAACGTGCGGATGCCGGCGACGGCGCCATTCGCGCAACGTCGACGTTCGATAAGAGCGGAAAGCAGCGTCGCGTCACCTGGGATTGCGGAAACGACGGCCAGCGCCTCCTTCTGTGCGGTTTGGTCGTCCGGCTCGCTGAACTTATCGAGTTGCAATCCCGGGTGCCGATCGGAGTTGCTGATCAGTTTGCTAAGGGCGATTGTGCCGCTCGGTAAGACGGGGCTCATGAATCGTCTCCGTCAGTCAACCCCTCCGCCTCGGCAAATCGGTTGAGCCAGGTGAGGTAAGCTAGAACCTCGTCGGTCGCGCGGCGCAGGAAATCCGAATCACCCTTGACAATTCTCTCAAGCAACTCCTTCGCACCGTCCGGCTTTATTTGAATTCGCACGCCAACCCAATCAGTGAGCTCAGCGAGCAATCCGGGGGCATAGCCTTTGGCCTTCAGGAACGCCAAGGCCTGCCCGAGTCCCGCAGCCATGATTCGCGTCGGCAATTTCTTGGCTTGCCCGCCAAACTTCTTGGGATCCTGTCGCGCGTGATCGCCTTGTTTCTGCTTCGCACGCTGGATCACTTCCCAAGCATGGGCGGCGCGTCGCTGGTCGAGCGTCGCAGCGGCCTGACCACTCCGCGTCTCCGTCGGAATCATACGCTCTCCTTTCCGTCGATCATGCGCACGGAACAAAGCCCCTTGCCAATCGTCTCGTCGCCCCCAATCTGCAAGACCGAACCGTCGGGGACGTGCCCGCGCAGGTAGTCGATGATCGCGGCGGCACGCTTTGGCGCGTCGCCGTTGCGGCGGCCGTCATTCGCCAGCACCAAGGCGTAAAACAGCGTCTCGGCGGGTAGGAATTCCTGGTAGAACAAAGCTCCGTCGCGGACGGTTTTCTTGTCGTAGTCGAGGCCGATCCGTGCGACGACTTCTGTGGCGTGACGCACGAAGTGCGTAAAATCGTCGTCGTGCAATACGACCAGGTGGCTTCGCAGGCGGTCGCGTGTAAAGTCGTCGCCGACGGCGCGCTCCGCTACCCAAGCGGCTAATGGACCGCAATCGCCCGCGGTGGTAAAATCAAATTCTTCAAGCAACGCCTGCTTGCCGTCGACGAGCAACGGACTATTTTTTGGGACGAGAGCTTGGCCCGAATCGGGCGCCTTTGTGATCGCCTCAACGGGCACCTGGTGTGCAAGGACGAGATCGCGCCCGAGCCTTCCCAGCACGGCCT
The DNA here is from genome assembly GCA_035534975.1 of Pirellulales bacterium. Classification (GTDB taxonomy): domain Bacteria; phylum Planctomycetota; class Planctomycetia; order Pirellulales; family JAICIG01; genus DATKSN01. Next base: position 4,776 of record DATLQY010000681.1, on the reverse strand, counting down.
GGCAAGTGACCCAGGCGAACACCCCTTTGAGCGAACGGACGGGGAAGGCCAGGACGCGAGCATCGGTCACGGCCAACGCGCCAGCGTGCTTGTCGGCCTGCGCCGTCGGCGGTCCGAAAGCGGTCACGAGTTGCTCGTCCGCATCCGCATCCTTTCGCGATCCGCCTGGCGCGCGACTGTTCTCCCGGCAGCGATCCCGCAGAATGCCCTTGAGCGCCGAGCCGGGCACGAGCGGCCACTGCGTGTGTCGCTCGCGCTGCACGGGCAGATCGACGACGCCCAGCGCCGTGCCCGAGCCGGGGTGCAAGGCCGTTTGCGCGTGCAAGAACAAAACGGCCGTTCTCTGTCCGGTGTCAATGTTCGTCATCGGTCCAAACTCCTTTTAAATAACAACCCCAACCCTGCCGAGCGTCGCGCGGGTCGTCGCTTAGGCTAAGCGCCGATTCAGGCGCAGCCGATCCCGCAATGGTTCCGGACGTCGGAGCACCGCCCGACGCCTGAATTCTTGCGAATTCAGCTACGTGGTCGAACTCGCCATCGAGAAAGTAGACACTCCCCGCCGCCGCCGCGAAGCGTGTGGGCTTTGGACCCCCCAGGGCCATGTCCCACCCCGATACAGGCACATCACCCGGCACCGCGGCCGCCACGATTCTTTCTCCCAACACGGCCGGCTTCCAACGACCCGCGAACATGCCGGGAGTGGTTAGCAGCAAAAACGACTTCGGCTTGGCCGAAAGCGGCAAGGCGCTCGGCCAATCGAACGGTTTCATCGTTTGCAATGCGACTCGACGCCCTTCGCCACCGAAGGCCAGCGAGTCGATGCCATCCAGCGGATCGGCGGCCGAAGGTGCTTCGACCGGCAACCGCAGCTCCGCGTAAAAGACGATGTCGTATTTGACCGTCGCGTCCGAGTCGTCGAAGCGCACGCCGCGCGCCAGCGACAGAAAGCGCGCGCCGTAGATTTGCGACTCGGCGGCCGTCAGGCGGTCGGAGTCGATTTCAATGCCCGTGCGGTGGTCGAACTGGTAAAGCTTTTCGGGGCCGAGCAGCTCGGCCCCCGCGACGGCATTCCCAGCCAGAAACGCCCGAAGGCCAGTTTGCGTGAGGTAGCCGCGCGCCGGCTCGCTGGGTTCGCGACCGCACGACCAAAGTGGCCGCGGTGGTGAACCGTCGCTACGGGTGGCCTCCCAGCCCGGCAGCGCGTCACTCGCCAGCGGTTTGAGCACTCGCAGTTCGCCAGCGCGGCCCTTCTTCGGGGCGTGGAGGGAGGCGGGGGCGGGAACGAGAGGCTCGACGTCGGTGCCCGCCTGAATTCTTGCGAATTCAGCTACGGTAACCGGATTCACATGTGACGTAGCCGGACTCGCAAGAGTTCGGGCCCTCATTTCGGGGTCACTCGCCTGAATTCTTGCGAATTCAGCTACGCGCCTTGCTAACCAGGGCCCGCGCACTTGGACGTCGGCGATCCAGGCAGCCGCAGGGCACGCGGCCCTCACGGCATTCGGCCAGTCGCAGTGTTGCTTTGCCTGCTCGGCGAGCGTGTCGAAGTCGGCACCGTATTGCCGCAACAAAGCGCTGGTCACCGCGCCCGAGAGCGTTTGCGGCATGGGTAGCCCGCCGCCGACGGTGGAAGCGGCGTCGAAGGCGCGGCCGTCGCGGAAGAACAACACGTCCAGCGGGTCAAGTACGACGCCGATCGTGCGCGAGGTCGTCATGCGTCCCTCCCACGCGCCAGGAACGATGCCGATTGGCAAAGCGTCACGAATTGTTTCAAGGCATCGCCGTCGCCGTTGAAACGAGATCCACCTGTCGCGCCGTCGGTCCCGTCGGGACAGCGACATGCGCGGTACGTATCGAACGCCTCCACGATTTCGGCGGCGGCGTTTTCCGGACTTGCTCCATCACGGCTGAGGCGCGTTCGCGTCGGTTGCTCGGCCCGGCCCACCTGCCGGCGTATCTCGGCCCGCATCGCTTCGGGGGGCAAGCCGGCCAGCGTTTCGACTTCCGCACGCAAGTGGAACGCCCAGCGATCGGAGGCGCCGGGCACCTTACCCTTTTCCAAAAACGCGTTCACCCAGTCTTCGAGCGTGGGCGCGAACTTCCAAGGGCATATCGCGGTGGCGTGTTCGCCCGATCGGCGGCAGACGCTCAATTGCAACGCGTCACGGCCGCGCGCCTTGGCCGCGCTTTGAGCGTCGCGCGCGATTTGCAACGCCAACCGCAAGTCTTCCTTGTAATGGACCACTGCAAGCCCGGCGCTCAGCGTTGCGCGGTGGCCCATCAGCAATCGCTGCCGCCCGGTGCGGTCGGCTTTCCAGCCCTTTCCAAACGCGGCGCTCAACTCCCGCGCGCAAGCCAAGGCGCTCGCCGTCGGCAGCAGGGCGAGCACGTCGTCGCCGCCGGCGTAGATCAAAGTGCCAAGGTGCTTTTTGATGATCTCAGGAACAAAGCGCAGGGCGAAGTTCGCCAGCGCCTGGCTGATGGCCGCGTGAAGGGCGGGGCCGACGGGCCGGCGCGCATCCAGGATTTCCTCGGCGGGCAGCCCCTTGTAGTATTTGAGCAGCTTTTCGTGCATCACGTCGCGGACGCTGGGTGAATGGTCGCCCCGCAGCCAACCACCAAGGCCATCGCCGTCGACCATCAAGACCGCGAAGTAGCTCGGCGGTTTCCCGAATTGCCGCCGCGCCGCTTGAATTCGTTCGAAGACTTCCGGAGGGCAGACGTCATCCTTGTCGGCGTTCGTCGAGGGCCAGTGGAGCCATTGGCCGCTCCACTCATCAAGCTCGGCACGAATGCGGCGGCGGTCGACAATCTCTTTCGCGCGCTCAAGCCAGGCGCTCGCGGCGATTGTGGCGGTGTCGTGCCAACGCAGGTCTTGAGGATTTTTGATTCCCAATTCATCCTTGAGGAACGCCGGTCCCGCGAACCGCTTGACGAGAGCCACGGCGCACAATCGTTCGCGCGGGCGCAAGCGCACGCCATCGATCTTCACGTTCGCGGCCACTTGGTTCCAGAATCGTGCCGACTGTTCGAGGTTGGCCGGCCCCATCTGCTCGAAAGTCCCCATCAGGGCGCATTTAGGCGGCACCTGTTCGCCTTCGCGCGCCGGAGTCGACTGGTGCAGGTGGCGAATGCTCTTTTCGGCCTCCATCAAGCGCGCCGAAAGCTCAAGGCGGTATTGCCATTGTCCCGGTTGCCACGGTCCGGCAGTCGTCTCTTCCGGCCGCCACGAATGGCCCGGCCGCTCATTGGGCGGAATGATTTCGGCAAGCGCGCGAACGCGCGCCGCGTGGGGAAATGCGCGTTCAAGGTCGCGTGTCCCCCGCAGCAACCTGGCCAGCGTCGTAATATCCGATTCGCGCCATGGGAGCAATGCCGTGCGGAAATCAAAGAAATCCTCGACTTGTCGGTCCCAGTAGCGGTCCCAGTCGCTCCGCAACGATTCGTCAACACAATCTTCGATTTTTTTCCGCAGGACCGCGCGGACCGCGTCGCACAGGCGCTTCCATTCGCGTCTGGCCGATTCGCCGCAGCATTTCGCCAACACGCGCGCCTCGTTCCCTTGCGGGCCCCAGGGCACCACGGCGACGAACTGGTTCGGCAAGCATGGCGACTTGATCGCGTCGATCGGGTGATTTAACTCCCGCGCGTCGATCGACAATTTCCTGCTCAACCAAAGATCGACGAACGGCACTCCCCTCAGCGCGGGATAGACCAGCGCAGTGGGCCCAAGCGCTTCGATAATTGGCAGCATGGCCTGGAACGCCAGCCAGGAGAGGATCATACTGCCCGTCCAAAGGTCACGCACGCTGCGCGCCGAGGCAATGAACGGCTGCACGGGCGAAATGCTGAACGAGAGAAAGGCCGCGTTGTCACCCCAATCGACCGCGCTCAAGGCCGCGGTTACGTCGTTATGTTGCCAAATCGTGTGGTCGGGCGTCCGCGTGTCGGCCGGCAGCCAGGCCAGATCGGCTCGTTCGCCTTCAAGACGCTCGGCCAGCAGCCGCCACAGTGCCAGAAAGCGATGAGGTTTTTCCTGGCCGGGCAACTGATCGACGATTTGGCGAATGTGCCGCTCGACGAACGCTTCATCGATTTTCATCGACCCGTCGAGAACACGCTTCTCATTTGAGAGGGGATGAAATAGTGAAAATCCGTCGTCTGGACCGACCTGGCGCGATGGATCATCGCCCTTGGGCATTGGCAGACGCTCGGTGGCCGAAGCGAGCATGTCGCTGGTGCCGATCTGCCGCAAGTCGTTGGCGGTAACGGTGTCATCGCAGGCCGCGTGGGCGTAGCGAGCGGCGCGTGAAACATGGCCAGGAATGTCCAACGCCTTGTCGGGCGGATCGTGCATCCACGCCAAAATCAGATCTCGCCAGGAAACGCTCATCCGCGCGCCTCCGATGGGGCCCTTGGCAGCCAAGTCGATTCGTCGCGGCGGGGCCAGCGCTGGGCTGGGCCGGACTCGATCGCATGGCCGCGCAATCGTCGCCGCGCGACCATGAAAGGAAGGGACACCCCGCGCGGCGCGCGGGTTCGCGCCCACGAAAAAGACCATGCTCCGCCACGCATGAACCAACCCCCCTTGCGCGCGACCGGCCAATGCCACGAAAGCGTGCTAGCATCGTAGCCCTTGGCAGGGACGGTGCAAGGGGGTATTTGGAAGGCAATAGGTGAGGGGTGAGAGGTGAGGGGTGATGGGGTGGGGAGGTGATGGGGTGATGGGGTGATGGGGTGATGGGGTGATGGGGTGATGGGGTGATGGGGTGAGGA
>DATLQY010000680.1:0-3321 GCA_035534975.1 Pirellulales bacterium | reverse complement strand
CATGAAAAATCCTTTTCGCAATCGCGAAAAACGACCGATCGTGGCACGGATATCGAGGACCGTCAATCGCTCAAATAACCCCCTTGACCAACCTAGAAAAGGGTGGGACAAGCTCGCCTAAGGCGAGCGCCGGCCCACCATCGTCCGTCAATGGTGGGCCTGCGCTCGCTGCGCGAGCTGGTCCCACCCTACCGGAAAGCCGGACGATCTCGACAGGGGGCATTTGCTGGTAACAGGGGACAGCCGGCAAAGGGTCGGCGAGCCGACCCGCTACGCGAGTCGGTTCGCCGCGGTTGATTTACCTGGGGGGCTTACGCCGTACCGCTCGCCACGGCGCAGGCGCTGCGGCCTCACGCAAAGACGCAAAGCGAAAAGACATTCTTGGCGACATTGCGCCTTTGCGTGAGATTTGCCTCGTCCACTCCATACGCGAAATTCAACACGCGCTATGGTTCGACCTTTGCGGGCGCATCGGTCTGAGTCGGCTTCGTTCCAATCTTGATGTCACCGTCTCGATGGCCCAGAAGTTTTGCTCGGCGTGTCGCCACCGGACCCAACCCCAGCGGACCCTGCGGCAGTTGGTGAAAGTAGTTCGATAAAGGCTCCGATGCGGCGAACTTGATCGGCGGAGGAGGCGGTCACGATCAAGATCGCAGGCTCTTCGCCCAACTTGGCCTGGCAGTTGGCAATCTCCCTCTCGAGCTCGCGGTATTCCGGCGAATTGCGGCGGTAGTCGTCGAGCTTTTCCATCATCTTCTGCAATTCGGCTCCAGGGTTATTCAGGGTCGATTGCTCGACCGCTTCGTGTACGACTTTGACGTCGATGTCCCCCTTGACCCACTGCTGAATGAACACCGCGACGGCCTCGGCCGCTTCCTCTGATAGATTGTAGCGGGCGCGGGTCAAGGTTTGCACGCCCGCACTTTGCGGAAGATTACTGTGCGGAAGTTCCACCCGTTGGCCATGCTCGGCCGACACCACCGGCACGTCCGCGGGCCAGACCAATACGTCGTACGTGGTTGCAAGCCGATGTCGAGCCGGCGCCGTCGGAGTGCGCAATGCGCGCACTTCCTCAAGTAATTGAGCCAGCCTTGCCTCCAGTTGCATAAGCTGGTCCTCGCGGTTTCGGGCGGGCTCCGTGTCGGGTCGATCGTCCGCGGGCTGTTGGGCGTCGACTGGGCGGTCTACCAGGGCGGGCGTTGTCGGAGACGGGGATTTGCCCTGTGCCGGTGCCTCGGCCGCTGGGATACCGTCACGGCCGTCATCGACGCGACTCCTTGATTCGCTGATCGCTTGGGCCGGTGCCTCGGCCGCTGGCGTGCTTGCGCGAGGTGCCGCGGCGCCCTCGGAAACCGGGAGCTTCGTCGAGGGTTTTTCAGCGGCCGGCTCGACGGCCGGTGGTTGCGTCCAGCCCGGCAACACGCCCAGGGCCAAGAGTCCGATCAATACCAGGCCCACGAGTGGCGCCCGGCTCGATACGCGATCACGTAGAATCATCGTCAGTCTCCTTTCGAACGTATGTCGGGCAATGCTGCCCATGCCGACGGCCGGCACCGGCGCCGCCGTCCAAGAAACCAGTTGTGACACCTCAATCAGCGCCTGGGCGTATGCTCTGCGGCCTTGCGGCAGCAAGGCGACGACCCAGGCATCGCACGCCAATTCCGCGTTTTCCTTTAGCTGACCGCGGACGTACCAGAACAGAGGGTTCCACCACCAGAGGCAGCTTGCCAGGAACTCGAGCCAGCCGACCCAGTGGTCGCGGCGGCGAAGATGGGCCAACTCGTGGACGACGACCGCGCGGCGGCTGTCATCGTCGAGCCGGTCCGAAAGCGAGGCGGGCCAGAGCAGCCTGGTCCGCCCCAAGGCACAGACCAAGGGAGTACGACATTCATGCGTCACGCGGCTTTGCGGCACCGCCACGCCCACCATGCCCGCCGAGCGCTCGACGATTGCCGTTAGCCAGCCGGGCGCCGGCCGGCTGCGCCCCAAAAGGCGCCGGCAGCGAACCAGTCGCACCCACTGCACACCAAGCATGACGGCCGAACCAAGCAGCCAGCCCGCGAGCGCAACGCGGCGGGCAAGTAGACCCACTCGCGGCAACATGGTCGTAATCTCCGCCGTGTTCTCTGAGGTGTCCTGAGTCACGTGCGCAGCCGGAACGACGTTCGTCGCGTCGGGTCGCTGCTCGGACGGCGCCGCGCCGGGGGCGGCACGACGCCAAACGGCGCGTTTGCCGGTTGCGGCGGCACGGGATGCTGAGGGTGCCGGCGAATGGCTCCAGGGTTGCGAACCAACCTGGGGCAACGATTCGGTCTGGGTTTCGGCACCGGTTTCTGCGCCACTTTCTGTGCCGTCGCGCATGCGATCGATGGGCCGATGATCCGCCGGCTCGCCCTTCGCGGCCGCCAGTTCGTCCGTCGAAACATCTTCCAGCAATCGATCGTCCGCGGAAAAGCCACTGTCGGTTGCCGTCCCATCACTCCCATCGGTCGAGTTCCGCGAATCGAAAGCGACCTCGTCAGCCTGGTCGTCCCCTGTCGGGTCGCGCGATGGTTCAAGGAAAATGCGGGGCAACGACGCGATCGGGGGCGGCTCGATCGGGGGAAGCGGATAGCAGGCCAACGGGGGAGTGATCAGCTTGAATAGCACGACCAGCCACAAGGCGTGCCGCACGGCGGGCGAGAAGCGGAACCAGCGGCAGGCGACCGACACGGCCAGCGCCAAGATCGCGGCGATCAACGTATTTTGAGCCAGCCACCAAAGCATACGTGCCTATCGCTTCCGCTTCCGCTTGTCCGGCGAGCGGGCTGGAGTGAGTTCTTTTTCGGTTTCGATACGGTCGAGCAACTGTCGGAATTCTTCGATTTCACCCGCTGAAAAACGACGCCCGGATACCAGGGCCTGCACCAGGGGCGTGGCCGTGCCGTCGCACAGGTCATCGGCGAGGTGCGTCAGTCGCTGCCGAAGCAGCTTGTCGCGCGAGACGATCGGACGGAAGACGTGCGCCAAGCAGCTCTTGTCGCTCGCCACGTAGCCCTTGGCTTCGAGCCGCGCCAGGAGCGTCAGCACCGTGGTGTAGGCCCAGCGGCGGCCGCGCTCGGCGAGCAGCTCGTTCAATTCGCGCACGGTGCCCGAACCCCGCTCCCAAAGTGCTTTCAATACCTCCAGCTCGGTTTCGCTCAGCGGAGGTTTTCTGCTCGACATGACCATCGCTCCCTGTAGACCTCAATGCGCCGATCGTAGCCTTACTCTGTGCCGCCGGGAATGAGACCTTTTCGCGTTTCGTAATCGTAGGGTGGGACAAGCTCGCCTTTGGCGAGC
>DATLQY010000679.1:0-3078 GCA_035534975.1 Pirellulales bacterium | reverse complement strand
CGGCGTTTAAGTCGACTCGGTAGAGGTTTGCGGCACCGCTGCCGCCGATGGCGTAAAAGTTGGAAGCGCCATTCAAAGAGGCGTAGGCCAGGCCGCCGGTGAAACCGTCGCCGAGCGGAATCTGAGGGGTGACCGTGCCGCTGCGATCGATGCGGTAGAGCGTCGAGGCGCCGGCGGCGTCGGTGCCGATCGCGAAGAACGCATTCACGTTGATGTTGTAGGTCAGCCCGCCATACGAGCGGCTTCCCAGGCTGAACAAGGGGACGATCGTATGGTCCAAAGCGATGCTGTCCAAAGTCGAAACGCCGGCGGCGTCGGTGGCGATGGCGTAGATCAACTGTTCGCTAGCGACGTAGGCCAGTCCGCCGGTGAAGCCCGACCCCAAGCCAAACTCCGGTGTGACGGTCGTGAGTTTGGGATTGATGACCTCCAACGTCGAGGCGCCTTGCGCATCGTTGGCGATGGTGTAGAGCGCGCCGCTGTCGGGATTTCGGGCCAGACCGTCGTTGACCACGGGACCGAGCTTCAGCGAGGGGGTGATTTTGCCGTTCAACGTGATCGTGAAAAGGTACGGGATACCGTCGTCTTGCGGGTTGACGTTGTTGAACGTGTGGCTGTCGAAATTGCCGATCGCGTAGAACGTGTCGGACGAGATCTCGGAATCGACTGCCAGGCCGGCGTCGCCGCTGAGGCTGAGCTTGCCGGTCTGGGGCGGCTGGCCGTCGCCCCAATCGATAGTGGTCGCATAATCGCTGAGCGCGCCTGCCGCGTCAGGGTCGATGAAGGTGGCGACCACGCCCGTGAACGGCTGGCCTTCGATGGGCTTGATGTTCTGATGGCCGGCCTTGAGGGGGCTGTCGGAGACGCTTGCGCTGAGTGTGACGGTTGAAGAGGCGCCTGCCCGATCGTGGATCGTGATGGTGATCGAGTAGCTGCCTTCTTCCGCGTAGGCGTGCGCACCGTCGACGATGAACTGGCCGTTGCCGGCACGGATTACGCCCGCCGCCAGCGTGCTCTGGTCGCGCCAGTCGATGGTGGCCGTATAGAGCCCTACGTTCGCGTTCAGATCGGCGTCGGTGAACGAGGCGAGGTCGGTGCCGGTCGCGATGCCTTCCAACAGGACTTGGTTGCCCAGCCCTTGAGCCGTCAGCGGGAGGTCGCTGACGCGAACCACCTGCTCATGTCCCACCGCGATGTCGAAATTCGGCAGATCCAGGTTTCGGCCCAGCTCGACGCTGTTGTCGGTCCACACGGGAAAGAGCGTCCCATTCTGGAACACGAGGCCCGTAAAGCTGCCGAACTGGTTTTGCTGTCCAAACTGATCCAGATCTGGATCGGTGGCGTCGGAGCTGCCTGGGGAGACGACCGTATTGGGCGAAAACGATTGGCCGCCGTTGCTGCTGATGGCGGCGAAGACCTCGGTCTTGACGTTGTTCGGGTCGTGGCGAGTATCGTACCACGACACGGCGACGTCGCCGGTGGTCGGGTCGACGGCGATGCTCGGCAGGAATTGGCTGGCGCTCGCCTGGTCGTCGTTGACGCGCACCGGATCGCTCCAGGTCATTCCCTTGTCGTCGGAGTAGCGCACGAAGATGTTCGTATCGGTGGAGCCGGCCGTGGCGGCATCGACGAACACCAGATAGGCGCGGCCATGGTGTGGGCCCGTGCTCAGGTCCCAGGCCACGTGCGGCTGGGCGTCGATGCCGAGCGTGTTTTGCGCTGAGATGAGATCGTGGAAGCCCACCTGCGTCTTGGCGGCAACGACGCTCGAATAGCTCGTGCCGTCAAGACCGCCGGCGTCGAGCGAGACGACGATTGGAAAATGACCGGGCTCCGAACCGCTAGGGGCAACGAAGGGCCCCTGGAAGACATCGAGCACCTCGCCATTCGGGCCGACAGCCAGGTCGCTGGAAGGAGGCTCGGTTGCGCCTAAGGTTCCCAGCGTCGTCTCGTTGAAATCGCCGACAACGCCCAGACCGGTCACTGCAGCTCCCGCGGTCGAAATCGACTCATCGGAAGCGCGAGTGAAGCTCACCCAGACCGTGCCGCCGATTCCTCCTTGGCCTGGTCCGGTCGCCAGAGAGGGCCGAACAACGCCGGCGGAATCGGTGATCGTGTCGAGTACGCTGAAGGTTTGCCCGCCGTCGGTGCTGAGGGCGACCACCACCGCGCTGGGGTCGTCGGCAGTCACGTAGGTCAGGAACAGATTGCCGTAGGCGTCGAAGGCGACCTTCGCGTCGCCCGCGGCTTGGGGCAGGTCGTCCTGACCGGATGCCAAATCCTGGTTGCTCCAGGTGATGCCGCCGTCGCTGCTGGCGGCAGCGGCCAGTCCGCCGTCGGCAGTTGAGACCATGAACAGATGGTCCGGATGGGTGGGATCGACGGCCACCGATCCGTCCGTCTCGCTGCCGGGCGTTTGACTGGCATCGCTCGCCGCCACCGCGTCGAGGCCGTGGACATTGTCGTGAACTTTGACACTCAAAATGAAGCTTCCTGGCCCGGCATAGACGTGGCTCGCCGTGACGTTGAAACCGGGCCCGTCCGCCAACACCGCGGCGGAGATGGTTCCCAGAGTCGGCGCGGAACCGTCGCCCCAGTCGATCGTGGCCGTGAAGTCAGCGGCCTGCAACGTGCCATCGGCATCGCTGATCGTGGCCACGATGCCTTGGAACGTCTCACCCTCCGCCAGGCTCAGGCTGCCGGCCGCTTGCGACGTTGACGCGGGCCGAGCAAACGATCGTGCGGCAACGGCTTGTACGGAGAAACTCCTTGACGCTGGGGCTGGTGCGGGAGCGTTTCCTCGTTTGGGACTCTTCTTGACGACAGGCGACGAAGCGACGACATGAGCGACCGCAATGGCCGAGGTCGCCAGCGAGAATTGCTGGTAGTGACGGGAACCGACGCCATTGACGCTGACGTTGTCAGCCCAGGCGGGATGGAGGAAGCCCCGGGCGAAACTCAGGCTGGTTGACGCGCCGAACCCGAACTGTGCGGAGGTGGCATCAAGGCCAGCCACCGTCGAGTTGGACGCATAGGCGTTGATCTGAACATTCTCGGAAAATGATGCCGAGCGCGGGT
>DATLQY010000678.1:0-4505 GCA_035534975.1 Pirellulales bacterium | reverse complement strand
TGCGGGCTGGCGGTGGTGGGGTCGAAGTCGAGAGTCTGGGTGATCTGGCTGTCGAGGTTGTAGCTGTAGCCGACGCCCTTGGGCGCCACGCCGTTGCCGCCGGTTTGCCCTTCCTGGGTGGCTTGCAGCAGGCGCTGGTCGCCGTCGTACGTGTAGGCGTTGAGGAAATCGGCCGTGCCGGCGACCGTGGCCGTGAGCTGCGTACGGTCGCCCATCGCGTCGTACTCGCTGGAGAGAACGGCGTGAAGGACGCCTCATTCATGAATACCAGTTTTCAGAATCCCGTCATGCGGCGCCCATCCGCCGATTTTTTGTCAAAATCTTCTGAAAAGCGCGCACCGGCGTGATCACACCCACGCGAGGCATGTTCGGCGTGCCCGAGTTGTCGAGGCTGGTGACGCGGCCCAAATGGTCATAGGTCAATCGAACGAGTTGCGTCCCCTTTTATTCTTCAGCAGGTCGTTGACGGCTTCGAGCTGCTTGGCGCCGGGGTCGCCGGAGCAGGCGGTCATGCCGATGGACGGCGTCCCTCAGATCGGCATCACCGTAAGTCCCATTGACACAGCGGCTTACAACGACCAGAATTATGGGTGTCTTCAATTGGCCCTCCCTTCGTCGATAGGCATATTACCTCCGCGCCATTAATTGAGCACATGGTGATGGCACGCCCAAAAATTGGACCTGTCCCGGACCTGTCCCGCTTTCCGTTCCAAAAATTGGACCTGTCCCGCTTTCCGTTCTGTCCCGCTTTCCGTTCGCCCCCGCCAGTACTCCGACCAGTACCTGGAGGCACCTCTGGGATTACTGAACCCAGCGAAACTTCCGCGTCGCTTCACGTGGGCGAAAGCATGAATGAGCCTTGTCCGAGAGCCGGATGCGGGAAAACCGCCCGTCCGGTTCGATGAGCGGGAGGTGGAAACGGAGCATGGTCCAGCTAGTGCGGCACCGGCAGACGAAAGGGCCGGAAACCGATAGGCCGCACCTAAACCACCGCGCCACCTCTCGACTCTACTTTTCTGGCCTTTTTTCCGGCCTTTTTCTGGCCCGAACCGCGATCCAACGGCGGTTCGGCGCCGCGCGCCGATTCTCCAACCGTGCTGGGCCTTTGGCCTGCGATGGGCGAAAAAGGATGGATATCTGCCTTCGCCGCCTTCGCCGCTTTTTTTCACCTTCTCGTCACGGAATATGCGCTTGTTTTCCAGGTGAACTTCCTTCCCGCGACATAGAATTCCGACCGTCGCACCTCGTCGACCGTAGCGAACTCCGCCTCCGGCTCGACCGCGTGCGTAAATTCAAAGAAGTACATCCCCTGGATTGGGAGGATCGCGACGCCGCCGGACAACACTTCGTACCCTCCTTTTGAGCCGCTTTCCGTCAATCGGAATTCCAACACGTCGGAAATGTCGAATTCCAGGTTGCACCAGCCGTCGTCCGCGTCCGACTCGTTGTCGCGCGTCGACAAAACCACGCGAGCATTAGTGCCGGCTCCTCCTTCACGGTAGAGCACCTCGACAATCCGCAGCAAACCGTCGTAGCAACAGTAGAAGCGGTCCAAAAGGCGCTTCAACTCGGACGTCGTGTAATCGCGCATTTCTTATTTTCCGATGGGAACTTGTGGCTGCACCCCGGGGGGAAGACCAGCCCATCCGGGCGGTAATTGGCCATTGGGAATGTGCGGCGCGCCGGGTCCATGGCCGAGCCCCGGCTGCCCAGGCGGAAATGCGTGACCGTGCCCTGACGGGGCACCGACGCCATGCGGTTTGAAGTCAACGTGTCCAATAACGGCCCCGTTTGCGTCGTAGATCGCATTTTGCACAGCATTCCCCGTTTTCGGGTTAAGCTGCGTGTACACCGAATTTGGCGTTGCACCATTCGTCCAAGGCTTCGCGGTCCCAGTGAACTGACCTCCCGATCCCGCCGGTGCGCCGCATGGCCCGGCGTTATGCACCAACACGCCCTGCGGACTTACCTGATACACGTGCTCGAACTGGACCTCAAGGTTGAACACGCGCTCGGCGCGGCTGCGGGCACCCACCGCCAGGACGCGGGTTGCCGCGCCCAGCGACCACAACTCGTCGCCCACTTGAAGCTCGGCGGCGGGAACGAACGAGTTGCGGTTCTCGCACCAGAAACGGTGGTTCGCTGTCGTACCGATTGGATCGTCGAGGCCCGCGACGCGCAGGTCGATTACGTTGGCCGAGGAGCGGGCGAACGTGCCCGTCACGACACGGCCGCTCCCCTTGGCGATAGCGGGGCAAGGCTGCACGTCGAGCAACTCGGCGTTGGCGTCAATGTCGCACTCGGGGACCGTGATCCAGACGCGCCCGGCTACTCGCCGCGTTTCCTGCTCAAGCCACCAGACCGGCCGTAGCAACTCGATGTCGGACCAGGTACCGTCGGCCTTCGGTGCTCGAAGCACCAGCTTCCGCCACGTTGCGGCATCGGGCTCGTCCAAACCGAGCGAAAGATCGAGCTCGTCCGTTGGATTGCCCGCCAACACGCGGTCGCCCACGCGAATATCTTCGATGTTCTTGGTCCGCGGGGCCTCGGCCGGCAAAACACTTGCTGATACGGCAACCACGTGCGGTCCGAGGTCCACGGCGTTCCGCGGCGTTGCGTCGCGCTTGGCCGTTCCGAAACCGAGCCAGCCCGCGAACAACAGACAGGCCGCAAGCCACACGATGCCCAGCCGGTTGCGCGCGCGTGGCTTCGCGGGAGCTGGCGCCGCTTGGCGCCGGGAGACGGGCGCGTGCCGCGTGCGAGCGGCGTGCGGAGTAATCGCCTCAGCGCGAACGCTGGGCGACGGCGCCGGCATGTCGATGGCCGGTGCGTTGGTGGGCGGTGCCCACCCTACGCGGTATGGCAGGTTGGAAACCCGCCCGACGTTGGGGTGGAACAGCGCGTCGCACAGTTCGTCGATGGATTCGTCGCGGATCACGTAATCGCCTTCTGCATCCGTCCCATGCATCCCGTCCCCCGTCCCCTCATTAAGCATATCATCATCCTCCAAGTCGCGGAACAATGCCTCGGTGGCGGCGCGCTCGGCCGCTTCCTCGTCCTCACGCCGCTTCCGCGCGCCGCCGGCGCGGTAGCCGGCGAAGCCGAGCCCCGCCAGGGCGATGAATGCCAGCCAGCGGCCTGACGAATCGGGGATCACGCGCGCCGCGAGCGATGCGTCGGCGGTCGTGGTCGACGCCGCGACCTCCGTGGCCTGACCGGGCACGACGACCTGTGTTCCGGCGACGAAACATCCGGAGCCGCCGGCGCGGTATGCCCTAGTCCATGGGACGTTGCCGACACCGATCGCCCCGACGACGGTTCCAACGTTAAATGCCAGTTGGAGATAATTTCCAGCTTGATACGCGTTGTACGTACTAACGGCGGTGGTGGCGCCGCCGACGATGGCCACGCCGGTAACTGTAGCGCTGACGACTGTAGCGGCCGTCGCTTGCGAAACGCCGGCGCCGACCAGGGCCGTCGTAGCCGCGGGCGCCGCCACGATAACGACCGCGGCGGAGGCCGCACCGACGCCGACCCCAATCATGCCGTACGCCACCGCGTTCGCGAGCTGAAGGTCGGCGTCCATCTCGAACGGGTGCGTCAGGTAGTACCAATAGGTGCTCGTCAACCCGCTTGGGTCGACCGAGTTCGTCGCTCCGTTGCCCACGTACCGGCTGACGTTGGCGTCGCCGCCCGAGAAGCCGATCGGATCTTCGCTGATCCAACGGCCCACCAGCGGGTCGTACCAACGGTTGCCGGCGTCGAGCAGCCCCGTGTTGACGTCGATGTGGTAGCCGGCGAAACCAGCCCAGTGGTCGATCGACGCGCTGCTCTCGTACGCGACTTGGCCGAACGAGTTGTAGACCACGTGGTCGACGACCGTACTGCTGGTGTTGACGACGTCGCGCACGCTGCCCAGGTTGTCGGCCAGGGCGTACGTCGTCGTGCCCGGGCTCCCCTGCGTCGTGATCGCCTCCTGGCCCATCACGGCGTTGAACCCGGAGGCTGACGGGCTGTCGAGAAATCGCTGTGTCTCGTTGCCGTTGTTGTCGAACTGCAAGACGGGTAGCGCCGGCGCGTTCGGGTCGGGGCCAATGTCGAGGGCGTACCACTCGCTGCTGCCGTACGTGCCGCTGCCGCTGGCGTCGAGTTCCATTCCGATCAGATGATTGAAGACGTCATAGACGTAGTGCATGTGCTCGGTGAGCACGCTGCTCTTGTTGTAATAATCGACGTCGGTCAGGCGGTCGCGGTAATCGTAGGTGTACGTCGTGAGGTAGTCGTTGGCCGGCGCCGATGAAATGCGGGTGCGGCTGACGCGGTTGCCTTCATGGTCGTAGGTGTAGTCGAACGTGCCGTCGCTCGTGAGCTGGTTGTTCGTGCCGGTCGTGTAGCCCGTGTTGGTGCGGTTGCCGTTGGCGTCGAAACTGTTGGTTTCGTTCGCCGGCTGGTTCGTGCCGGTGTAGCTCGCGCCAGTGACTTGATTGGTCGTGTCGTAGCTATAG
>DATLQY010000677.1:0-5532 GCA_035534975.1 Pirellulales bacterium | reverse complement strand
CGCGGCACACGAAAACCCTTGATTTCATCGTTCGATCCGCCGGTTTCGGATCATTCGACGGGGGGCGCCGGCGATGGCTGCCGGATGGTTCTGCGCGAGGAATACACTCGTGTCCTCTACAAATTCTACGGCCGGGTGCGGCAAGCCCGGCTCTCGCCGGCGGCCGTCGAGGTGCTTTCGATCATCGCCTACAACGGCCCGCAAACCGGCGACGACGTCGCCCGCTTGCGCGGCACTCCCAGCGGGGCGATCCTCTCGCAATTGGTGCGGCGGCAATTGCTGGCTCTCGAGCGTCCCGAGGCGTCGCCGCGCCGCGCGCGTTATCGCACGACCCAGCGGTTCCTTGACCTGTTTGGCCTCGCGAGTCTCGACGACCTGCCCCACAGCCAGGAATTGGACCGCAAGTGATTTGACAACCGGCCGGCGTTCGATTAGGCTCACCGGTTGGATATTGGACTTGTGTGATTTGTTCCGGTGCCTGTGGTTCCGGCGCAATCACGCGAATCGCCCGCCAGAGCGCACACGGATAAAACCACACGTGGCGCGCTCGCCGGAACCGCCAACGACTGGCGACCCACCCCGGCACGAAAAATGATTGCAGGTTTGGCGCTCACTCGCATGCGGGTGTCGGCTGCTTGGCAATCAGCTTTGCCCCAAACGAATCGCTCACCAGACCCATTGAACATTCAGGGAGAAGAAGCATGGCTACCCGTACAACGGACCGACGTGGATTCTTGACCGTGGGGGCGTTGGCGGGCGTCGGCCTCACGCTGGCCGACTACTTCCAAGCGCGCCAAGCCCAAGCCGAACAGAAGCACTACGACTTCATCGAGGCCAAGGCCAAGAGCGTAATCCATATCTTCCTGCCAGGCGGAGCGGCCCACCAGGAAACCTTCGACCCGAAGCCCTATGCACCCATCGAGTACCGCGGTGAACTGAAGCCGATCCCCACGAAGATCCCGGGCGCCTTCTTCTCGGAGTTATTGCCGAAAGTGGCCGACGTGGCCGACAAGATCACCGTCGTCCGCTCGATGTCGCACGGCGAGGCGGCCCATGAGCGCGGCACCCACAACATGTTCACGGGCTATCGCCCCAGTCCGGCGTTGATTTTTCCGAGCATGGGTAGCGTGGTGAGTCACGAGTACGGTCCGCGGAACAACCTTCCGCCGTACGTTTGCATCCCGAACATGCCGAACGAGTTTGCCGGGACGGGCTACCTGAGCTCGTCGTTCGCCCCGTTCAGCCTGGGCAGCGATCCCGCCGCGGGAGGATTCAAGGTGCTCGACCTGAACATGGCGGGGGGGGTGGATGACGCGCGTTTTGCCCGCCGCCGCTCGGCCTTGGAGGCCGTCAATGACTACTTCGCCAAGATGGAAAAGTCCGACGCCTTGAAAGCGATGGACACGTTCTACGACCGGGCCTACAACCTGATCAGCTCTCAGGCCGCGCGGGAGGCGTTCAACATCGACGCCGAGTCGCCGGGCGTGCGCGACGAATACGGCCGTAACGAGGCCGGCCAGCGGATGCTGATGGCGCGCCGGCTGGTGGCGGCGGGGGTGCGGTTCGTGTCGCTGACCTATGGCGGCTGGGACATGCACAACCAGATCTCGGCCAGCATGCGGGGCCAGTTGCCCACCTTCGACCAGGCATTTTCGGCCTTGATCAACGATCTGGACCGCCATGGTCTGTTGAACGAGACGTTGGTCATGGTCTCTTCGGAATTTGGCCGCACGCCCAAGATCAACCAGAACGCCGGCCGCGACCATTGGCCCAAGGTGTTCAGCGTGGTGTTGGCGGGCGGCGGCATCAAGCGCGGGTCGATCTTCGGATCGTCGAACTCGACGGCCAGCGAGCCGGAGGAGGAGGAAATCGGACCGGCCGACCTGGCGACCACGATCTACAACCAACTGGGCATCGTCGCCGACAAAGAGTTGATGGCGCCGGGCGACCGGCCCATTGAGATCGTCGACGGCGGAAAGGTGCGCAAGGGCTTGTTGGCGTAAGCGGGGGCCCATGTGATCCTCGTTCCCACGCTCTGCATGGGAGCGGGCCGTTGCGTGGACGCTCCGTGTCCCAGAGGCCGCGGAGCGGCCGAATACATGTTCCCACGCGGAGCGTGGGAACAAGGGGATCGAGGGGACCGACAGTTTCACCAGATAGCGATGGTGGGCCGGCGCTTGCTCCGCAAGCTGGTCCCACCCTACGTGAGGAATCGTATGCTTGATCATCGCCGCTACGCCCTGCTCGCCGTCAGTTTGGTGTTCGCCCTGGCGCCGGCCGCGCGGGCCGCCAGCCCGAGCCTGGGGTCGATCGCGCCCTACGGAGCGCAGCGCGGCACCGAAATCGAGGTCAGCTTCAACGGCGGCAACCTGGGCGACGCCCAGGAGATCATGTTTTATTATCCGGGCATCCAAGCCACGAGCTTGCAAGCGGTCAATGAGAACACCGTCAAGACGAAACTGGCGATCGCGCCCGATTGCCGGCTGGGTATCCATGCCGTGCGGGTCCGCACGGCGACTGGCATGACGAACCTGCGGACGTTCAGCGTCGGCGCCATGCCGGAAGTCGCCGAAGTCGAGCCGAACAGCGAGTTCGTCACGCCGCAGAAGATCAACCTCGATGTCACGGTCAACGGCTTCGTCAACAACGAGGACGTCGATTACTACCTGATCGAGGCGAAGCAAGGCGAGCGGATCACGGCGGAAATCGAAGGCATCCGGTTGGGTAATTTCTTCTTCGATCCGTACGTGGCCATTTTCGACGCCAAGCGTTTCGAGTTGGCCAGTTGCGACGACGCAGCCCTGGTCTGGCAGGACGCGGTGGCCTCCATCGTGGCGCCGACCGACGGGGCGTACGTCGTGCAAGTGCGAGAAAGCTCGTACGGCGGCAACGGCGCTTGCATTTACCGCCTTCACATCGGCCGGTTTCCTCGGCCCACTTCGGCCATTCCAGCCGGCGGACGGCCCGGCGAAACCATCAACCTGGTTTGGCTCGGCGACGTGCTCGGCCCGAAAGTCGAGCCGTTCACCGTACCCACCACCCCGGGCGAGCCATTCGGTATCTTCGCACGCGACGACAAGGGGATTGCTCCCTCGCCAAACGTATTTCTCGTCAGCGATCTTGCCAACGTGATGGAGGTCGAACCCAACGAGGTGGCGGCCAACGCCACGCCCTTCGAGGCGCCCATCGCGCTGAACGGCGTGATCGGCCAGGACGGCGACGTCGATTGCTTCAAGTTCCCCGCCAAGGCGGGCCAGCAATTTGACGTCCGAGTGCAAGGCCGCGGTATCCGTTCGCCGCTCGACCCGGTGCTCTCGATTTACAAGGGGGACGGTGCGGGGATCGGCGGTAACGACGACAGCGGCGGACCCGACAGTTATCTGCGTTTCGCCGCGCCGGCCGACGACACCTACACGATCAACGTTCGCGATCACCTGGGCAAGGGTCGGCCCGACTTCGCCTACCGCATCGAGGTCAAGCCGGTCAGGCCGGCGCTAGTGATGGGATTGCCCGAAAGGCAGCAGTACGTCGATGTGACCGTCGAGGTGCCGCAGGGAAACCGCACGGCGTTCCTGGTGAGCGCCAGCCGCCGCGATTTCGGCGGCGATTTGACGGTTGAGCTTAAGGGCCTGCCGGTCGGAACGGGGTTCGAAACGGTGGCCATGCCGGCCAATCAGACGACGGTGCCGGTGCTTTTGACCGCGGCGCCCGGTACGCCCTTGGCGGGCTCGCTCACCGACGTGGTCGGCCGCCAGGTTACAGCGGCGGGGGCCGATCCGAAGGTGATTGCCGATCCGAACGGGTCGATCGAAGGGCACTTGGAACAGACGACCGGCCTGGTGCGAGGCCAAAACAACATCCTGGTGTGGGGCCACACGACGCACCGTATGGCAACTGCGGTCACGGCCGAGGCGCCGTTTCGGATCGAAGTGGTCGAGCCGAAGGTGCCACTGGTGCGCGACGGCTCGATGGGGCTGAAGGTCGTCGCCACGCGAAAGGAAGGCTTCACCGCGCCGATCGCCGTCCGCATGCTCTACAACCCGCCGGGCGTCGGCTCATCGGGCGACATCTCGATTGCCGAGGGCCAAACCGAAGCTGTGATTCCGCTCACGGCCAACGGCGGCGCCGAGGTGAAAGCTTGGAAGATTGCCGTGATGGGCGAAGCGACCGTGGGCAACGGGCGCGTGCTCGTTTCGTCGCAACTGGCGAACCTGGAGGTCGCCGAGCCCTTTGTCGCCTTCGCCTTCAACGCGGCCGCGGTGGAACTGGCGAAAGAGACCGAGCTGGTGATCAAAGTCACGCACAACAGGCCGTTCGAGGGTGAGGCCGTGGTCGAACTGCTCGGTGTGCCTTTCGAAGTCACGTCCGCGCCGTTGAAGCTCACGAAGGAAACGGGTGAGCTGGTGTTCAAGGTCAAGACCACCGACAAATCGCCGGCCGGCCGGCACAAGACGCTGCTCTGCAGGGCGACGATCATGGCCAACGGAGAGCCGGTCGTACACGGTTTGGGGACCGGCGAGTTGCGGATCGACGTGCCTTTGCCGCCCAAGGCCAACGAGCCGCCACCGACGGCCGCGCCCGCGCCGGCCGCGGCCCCCGAAAAGCCGCCGGAAAAACGATTGACTCGCTTGGAGCAATTGCGGCTCGACCGTGAGAAGGCACTCAAGGGCGAAGGGAAGAAGGAGTAGGGAAATAGGGGACAGGTTACAGGGGACAGGTTATAGGGGAAAGTCGAGCGGGGGCGTAAGCCTCCCGGTGATTCCGATTGACGGGGACGCGGAGCGTCCGGGGAGACATTCCCACGCGGAGCGTGGGAACGAGAAACTGGGGGCAGGCGAGCGGGGGGCGTAAGCCCCCCGGTGATTCCGATCGACGGGGACGCGGAGCGTCCGGGGAGACGTTCCCACGCGGAGCGTGGGAACGAGAAACTGGGGCAGGCGAGCGGGGGCGTAAGCCTCCCGGTGATTCCGATCGACGAGGACGCGGAGCGTCCGGGGAGACGTTCCGCTGCGAGTTCTAGTACCAAGCAAAAGGAAACACAACGTGACGACCTACGGATGGAAAAGACGAGCTTTAGCGCCATTGCTGCTTTCCTTCATTCTTCATCCTTCATCCTTTATCCTTTCCTCCGCAGCGGCTGATGCGACGATCGCCAAGATCGAGGTCTTTCCGCCCGATGTATCCCTCAACACCAGTCGCGACCGGCAAAAGTTCGTGGTCGTCGCCACGCGCGCCGACGGCGTCACGCTGGATGTGACGGGCCAGGCCCAAATGACGCTGGCCAACTCGGCCCTGGCCAAACTCGACTCCGCGACGCTCTTTCCCGTGGCCGACGGCGAGACCACTCTCAACGTGGCCTTCGCCGGCTTTACAGTGCAGGCGCCCCTGGTCGTCAAGGACGCGGCGGCCGACCGGCCGATCAGTTTCAAGCTCGACGTGATGCCCGTCTTCATGCGGGCCGGTTGCAATACCGGCAGTTGCCATGGTGCCGCCCGCGGCAAGGACGGCTTCCGCTTGTCGCTCTTCGGTTTC
>DATLQY010000676.1:0-6833 GCA_035534975.1 Pirellulales bacterium | reverse complement strand
GTCGCACCCGCTTCCCGGAACGCCACGGAGGGCGTTCCCTACAGAACCCAACGGGACGATTCTGGCATTGAAGCGGGTGATTGTTCGAAAACGGTGCTCCCGGTCGCCTCGACGCACTATTTGGTCTCCTCAGGGATGCGCTGGTCAGCTTGAAGACCCTCCCCCATCCCAACCCCCCCGCGGAATGTCGTCCCCTGCCCGCAACTTCTTGGACAAGACCACGCGGCCAGCGCGGCTGTTTGCCAGTGCGAAGAGCCGTTCCAAGGCGTCGCGGCGCTCAGGGTCTGCCGGTACGGTGAACCGGTACATCCGCACCTCTTGCGAGACCCGAGAACGTTCCAACAAGCTCAAGGACTCCAGGACTTCCAGGGCGGCGACGACCGCGCCGATCTCACGTCCCAGCAGGCTCGCGAGGTACGCCGGCCCGAGCAGGCTCATCGGGTGGCCTTGAAAGAACACGAGCACATCCCACTGGCACAGCGATGCAATGCCCAAGGTCTTGAGCCAGCTTTCAATCTCGGCGTCAGGGGCATTTTCTTGGTGCAATCTCGAACTCTCATCGTTGGAAGTTCGCCGACCACGAAGCCAAAAGGCCGCGCACTGGGAGTCGGTCCGCTGGGAGACATTATCATAGGCGAACCGGTATCCGCACGCAATACGCCCAGGGTCAGCGGCACAGCGCCGCGAGCGTTTCCTGGACACGGCGGATGTCGATCGGCTTGGCCAGGTGCGAGTCGAAGCCCGCCTCCTCGGCAAGCTTCACATCGGTCGCTCGCGCGTAGCCGGTCACGGCGATCAGCCAAACGCGTTCGAATTGCGGCTCAAGACGAATGCGCTGCGCCACCTCATATCCGTTCATGCCCGGCAACCCGATGTCCATCAGAATCAGCTCGGGCAGGAACGAGCGGGCTACTTCCAGGGCGGCCGGCCCGGTGTGGGCCGTTCTGACCTCGTGTCCAAACTTCTCCAACAACATGGCCGTGCTGTCGGCAATGTCGACGTTGTCGTCGACCACGAGCACGCGCTTCGATTTTGCCGCGGCGGCCGCGGGCGTGGCACACGCGCCGGACGGCGCCGGGGGCGGCTGCATCGGCAGGCGGACGGTGAATTCGCTGCCGTGGCCCAAACCGGCGCTCTTGGCCTCGACCGTCCCACCGTGCAACTCCACGAGTCGCCGCACCAGGCACAACCCGATTCCCAAGCCGCCTTCCGAACGTTCCAGCGAGCGGTCGGCCTGCGCAAACATGTCGAAAATGCGGGGCAGCACGTCGCCGGCGATGCCGATACCCGCGTCGCGCACGCGGATGAGTATTTCGCCTGTGCCCCCGCTCGCCGCTACGCTCGCCGAAATACCGGGGGGCTCACGCCCCCCGCTCGCCAATTCGCCGCTCGCCGATACGCCGCTCGGCGATGTGCCGCTCGCCGATTCGACGGTCAGCCAGATGCGGCCGCCTTCGTCGGTGTACTTGGCGGCGTTGTTCAGCAAGTTCACGATGATTTGTTCCAAGCGCGTCGGATCGGCGTCGATCCAGATCGGTTCGGGGGGCAGCGACACGGTCAGCGCATGCCGCAGCCGGTCGAACAGCGGACGGCAGACCGCGACCGCCTGTTCGACGGTGGCGTGGACATCGAAACTCGTTCGGTTCAGGCGTATCCTGCCGGTCGAAATCCGCGAGACCTCCAGCAGGTCGTCGACGAGATGGGTCAGGTGCGCGACCTGACGTTCGATCATCTTGAGGGCCCGTTGTTGGACCGGATCCTCGGCCCCCGGCAGGGCGAGGAGTTGTATGGCGTTCGACGTCGCGGCCAGCGGGTTGCGCAGCTCGTGCGACAGCATCGCCAGGAATTCGTCCTTGCGTCGGTGCAAGTCGGCCAGGGCTTGCGATTGCGCCTGCGTCGTTCGCTCGAGTTGGCTGCGTTCGGTGATATCGCGGATGTTGCATTGAATCACCCGTCGATCGCCCACCCAATAGACGTTGCTGACGAATTCGACCTCCACCTGCCGTCCGGCCTTGGTCTTCAACGGCAAGTGCTCGTAGCGGACGTAGCCCCGCTCTTGCAACTCCTGGTACGCGAGCCGGCTGGCTTCGATGTCGCCGAACATGCCGAAGCGCCAGAGCTCCCGGCCCAGGAACTCTTCGTGCTCGTAGCCCAGGAGACCGCACATGAACGGGTTGGCGTCGACGATCGCTCCCGTGTCGGCGTCGAGAATCAGGATGCCGTCCTTGGCCGTCTCGAAGAGCCGACGATAGCGGAGCTCGGAGTGCCTCACGCGCTCTTCGTGCTTGCGACGCTCGGTGACGTCGCGAAAGACCAGCATCACGCCGCTGATTTTGCCGTCCGCGCCGCAAAGCGGAGCGGCGCTGTCCTCGATCAGCCTTCGCACGGCGTCTTTGGCGATCAGGATCGTGTGGTTCGCCAGGCCGACGACCACCCCGTCGCGCAGGGCGCGAACGGCGGGGTTTTCGACCGGCTGCAAGGTCTCCTCATTGACGATTTCGAAGACGCGAGCCAGAGGGACCCCGGCCGCGTCGGCTTGCGTCCAGCCGGTCAGGTTTTCGGCCGACGAGTTGAGAAAGACGACGGCACCCGTCACGTCAACGGTGATCACCGCGTCGCCGATGCCGGAGAGCGTTTCCCGCAGCCACTTCGCTTGTTCCTGCAACATGCCGTCCGTCGCTTCAGGGTTGATCACGCGATTTCGAACCCAACTTGGAACAGAACAGCCCGTTTGGCGGTCAGGCATTGATCGAGACGGCGGCCGTTCGTTGTAGCTGAAAATCGTCAGTTCAGGCGCATGTCCTCGCAAGCGTGCTAATTGTGTGCCAATCGGGTGCGATCTTTCCGAGGACTATTTCGTCCCGGAGGCGAGCCGGGCATGGCCCTCCGTCGGTGAAGGTGAATTGGAACGCTCCACCAGAGGAGCCAAAACGACCAGGGGTCTTGAAGGCTTGGGACACGGAACGCCGAGTGCAATGGCGATTGGCGCCCGATTTGCACTCGCGACTCAAGCAGCGCTCGTTTCTCCCGGACGGCTGAAAGGGCACTAAGGACCGGTGGCCGCCGGCACAGGCTGCTTGCCTGGGTTTCCAGGAACCAGTGCCTCATCGAATGTCGCCACGTATGCGAACATCGCCAAGAGCATCAACGCCACGGCGACATATACTCGCCAGTCCTTGTGAGGTTGACGCCACCACGGCCGCTTCCCGCGTCGCTGGTCATGTGCGTGCTTTTCGTCGTGGTGCTTGTACTCCGACTTATGGCTCATTCGCAGGATCCTTGAGAATGCGACCTAGCCGGCTCCCGCCGGCGACCGTCTCCCAACTTCAAAAGCAATTGGCATACCGAATGGCGATTCTCTGACCGACTCGGGGGGCAACTGATGGGTGGGAAACGTCTAGGGCTCTTTGCGAGTTGCCCGCGGCGGCCAGAACAAAAAGGCATCCCGCCACCGCCCGCCGGCAGCCGTCTCAGCGGCTGTGGCGAACACGTGTTCCAGTCCACCCCCCCTACGCCCCGCGTTGTGCGTGGCCGAAGCGACCGGGTTGGAACATTGGCGGATTAGGGTGCCTTTTCGTTCGGATCGCCGGCGTCGCGGCGCTGTCGCCGCCCCGCCATGGCGTTGTTGCCGTCCTGCCGAAACGGAATTTTTCGGGTTTGGACAAAAGTTCAGGTTGACCATTTTTTCCGTAGGGGGGGCGCGCGCCGCGTCGCGCCGGAACCAGGGCCGTGCGAGGCGCGAGCGCCGACGCGCACAGCGACACCCGGCTGGGTATGCGCAGGCTGGCGAGCGGCGCGACGGGTGGCGTTGGCCGCGAGATCGCAGCAAGGTCCCGCGGGCTCGCGGCCGCGCACGGATGCGCGGCCGCAAGCCGCCCCGGGACGAAAAAGCCGACAAAAACGTGTTCATCATCCGACGCCCCGTTCAAACCGTGTGGTGCAGGCGACGCGGGCACCGATGTATAGCCCCGTTTGACTAGGGCACGGCCTAGTGGCCGAGACCGCTGGCTTGTCGATAATGAACACGTTTTTGTCGGCTTTTTCATTTTGCCATCTCGTTGCTGCGCAACGAGATGGCCACGTTGTTTGACCGCCCCAGCGCGCAGCGCTGGGGGTCGTGGAGACGCAGGAGTTTTTGCCGCGTTCTTGCGTTGCTACCCAGTACTCATCGGGAAGACGGCTTGCTCGTCTGAGGATTCCTCTTCCGCGTCGACGCTCGAAAGTGCGTCGACACCAATGCTGAGCTGCCGGAGCTTCTTCCGCAAACTGCTGCGCGAGATACCCAGCGCCTTGGCGGCCAACGATTGATTGCTGCGCGTGTGCTCCAACACACGGGTCAGGAGCAGCGATTCCATGCGGGTCAGGGCCTCGGCGTAAAGGCCGGTACAACCCTGGTGCAATTGCTCGTCGATCAACGCCTCCAGGCTCGGCGAGGCGATCGCGGCGCCCGACGCGACCGGCCTGACGCGGACGGCGGGCGGCAGAAAGTCGGACAGCAGCACCGAGCCCGTCGCCTGCAACAGCGATTGCCTCAAGACGCTTTGCAGCTCCCGCACGTTGCCCGGCCAACGATAACCCAGCAGCAGCGATTCCGCCTCGTCAGACAGTTCGTACACGACCTTTCCCAGGTCGCGGCTGTACCAAGCCAGGTAGTGCCGCACGAGCAAGCGAATGTCGTCGCCGCGCTCGCGCAGCGGCGGCACGTTGATCGTGAAGCCGTTGAGCCGATAGTAGAGGTCGGCGCGGAAACGTCCGTCGGCCACCATCGGCTCGAGGTCGCGGTTGGTGGCGGCGATGATCCGCACGTCGGTCTGGATCGTGTTGCTGCCCCCCACGCGCTCGAACCGCTGTTCCTGCAAGACGCGCAGCACCTTGCTCTGCGAGAGTGGCGTCATGTCGCCGATTTCATCGAGAAACAACGTGCCGCCCGAACACTGCTCGAACTTGCCGATCTTCTTCGAGTTGGCGCCGGTGAAGGCCCCTTTTTCGTGGCCGAAAAGCTCGCTTTCCAAGAGCGGCTCGGGAATCGCCGCGCAGTTGACCGCCAGAAACTTGCCCTGCTTGCGCGTGCTGTGCTGGTAAACGGCCCGGGCGATCAATTCCTTGCCCGTGCCGCTTTCGCCGCGGACCAGCACCATCGTGTTCTGCGACGCCACGCGCCCGATGGCCTTGTACAGCTCCTGCATCGCCGGACAGCGGCCCACGAGCACGTCGCTGCGCGCGGGCAGGTCGTGCGCCGCGTCGGGCAACAGCACCGGCACGCGCATCAGACGTCGCACTTCGAGCGCTTTGCCCACCAGCTCACGGACGAGAGGGAAATCGAGCGGCTTGCAGAGGTAATCGAACGCGCCAAGGTTCATGGCCTCGATGGCCGTGTCGCTGTCGTCGCGGGCGGAAATGACCAGGATCGGAAGCCGCGCGTCGCGGCCCGCAATCCGCTGGAGGGTATCCATGCCCGACGCATCGGGCAGCATCACATCGAGCACCACGACGTCCGGGTCGCCGGCCTCGAGTTGGGCCAGACCTTCCTTGGCGGACGCGGCGCCCAGCACCACGACGTCGCTATCACAGAATATCCGGCTGAACACCTGCAAGACGGCCAGATCGTCGTCGATCACCAATAGCGTCGACATAAACAAGCGTCCTGCGGCGATGGCTATAGACAGTAATCCATTAGCCTAGACGATCGGGAGGCCGATGTCAAACAACGTGGCCATCTCGTGCCATCTCGTTGCGCAACAACGAGATGGCAAAAAAAGGCGACATTCAAGAAAAAAAGCATCCCGCCGCCGACAGCCAACGCCGCGATAACGGCTGGCGGCCAAATCCGAAAACCCGCCATGGCGTGGCGGCGACAGCGCCGCAACGCCGGCGATCGTAGCCAAAAGGCACCCTAATTCGCCAATGTTCCGACCCGGTCGCTCCGGTGACACGCAACCCGGGGCGTAGGGGGTAGGGATTGGAACACGTGTTCGCCACCGCCGCTGAGACGGCGGTCAGCCCCCCCAGTGCGGCGCCAATGGCGCTACCCGCGGTGACGGCGGAGGCCGTGTGGCTGCCCGCCGGCTCCTGGTGCTCGAAGCGGTGATAATGGCCTTCAATGGCTTTGTTCGAACAAACCACGGTGATTTCCTCCGCGGTAAAGCCTGACTCAAGCAGCGCCGCGACCGCGTGATCGGCGTCGTCGATCGACGAAAAAATGCCGACGCGGATCGGATTTTGCAGTTGTGAAGCGTTTTCCATGATCATTGTTCCTTCGGTATTGTGCTTTGCAGCCCAGAGTGCAAAGCACGTGCCGCCGATCGACTCGTAACTATTCCGCCGAATCCTTTCGATCCTCGGCGAAGCGTGCGAGTGCCTCGGCCGCCTTGCGAGCCGCCTCACGGGCTTCAGAGTCGCCCGGCGCGGCCACGGCCACCTGGGGTTCGCCGTCGCCGGCGAAGGTGACCACCACGGCCGGCTTATCACGTCGATCCAACTCGCGGAGCATGTCGTCGGCCGACGCCGCCGACGTTCGCGCTTGTGTTCCCGCTTCGTTTTCCGCCGGTAACTCGCAATGTGCGTCACGTTGAATCGGCATTTGCATCCTTCTCCAACAGGTTTGTAGGTGGCTGTTCCGCCGGCGCCGGACGTCCGGCGGGCGTAAGTTTACCCTGCATCAGGTCGCGCAACTGGGCGGCAAAGTGGTCCTGGGGATGCAGCTTAAGGGCCTTTTCCAGTTCGCGGACGGCCTGTTGCGGATGGCCGAGATAAGCGTAGTGATATCCCAGCAGAAAATGGATTGCCGGGGATGCGTCTTTTTTTCGCGCTGCTTCCAACGCCCGCAATTGGTT
>DATLQY010000675.1:0-8583 GCA_035534975.1 Pirellulales bacterium | reverse complement strand
GCAACTGCGAATTCTGCGAGTCGGTAACGGCCCTTGGGGGTATGACCTGAGTTCGGATTGCCTCGAAGCCATCGGCAGACTCGCCGAGCTTGAGGAGCTTCACCTTTTAAAAAGCACCGATAGCGCCAGTTTGGCGCACCTTGCGAGCCTGACGAACCTGAAATCGCTTAGCGTGCAGATCTACGCTGCGGACTGGGACGAAGAAGAACAAGAGCCCAACGACGG
Organism: Pirellulales bacterium; assembly: GCA_035534975.1. Taxonomy (GTDB): domain Bacteria; phylum Planctomycetota; class Planctomycetia; order Pirellulales; family JAICIG01; genus DATKSN01. Next base: position 8,358 of record DATLQY010000675.1, on the reverse strand, counting down.
CGAGCAGGAGACTGACGCAATGGAAACCAACGGCGGGGTGCAAGTCGACGACGAACAAGAGGCCGACGAATCCGAGGGCGGTGGGGGGATCCCCCTCATCGAACACCTGCCGGCGCTGCCGCGCCTCGAAACCATCGACTTGCGCGGCGGCTCGATCGTCGACGACGAGGACCTTCGCCGCCTTGCGATTCTCCCGCGGCTGAAGTCGCTCAACCTGAGCAATGTCCGCGTCAGCGACGCGGGTCTGGCGGATCTGGCATCGCTGAAATCGCTTGAAGAACTGGCGATTGGCGTCGATCTGGCAACGCCGGCCCGGCTTCCATCGTTGCGCGCACTGAAGCGTCTCAAGGCTCTACATATTCTAAGGTATATGGCAGTCACCGACGCGGTCCTGGCGGAATTGCCGGCGTTGGAAGCCCATCAAGCACGGTATACTGCCGGAGAGGGGATACCGGGGGACGTGTCGCAATTGTTGATCGCGCTGTTGTTCGCGCGTGGGCGAACTTACGACAATTCCGACCGCCTGACCACGCTGGCGCTCGATCATGGCGATCAGGTTTTTGCAATGGAAAGCGAGGTCGACGATCTCCGCCGTGCGCTAAACGAGCTGCGGCAATCGAATCCCGGCATCGTCATTGACTGCGATCCCAAGTGGTTCGACCCCAGACGCGGGGAACAACGCCAAAAATCACCCTGGAAGCCCTGATTTGGGAAGCTCCTGTTTACGCTATTTCGCGATGATGGCCCAATAGGAAAAACCGAATCGGCTTGGCTGGATTTCGTGCCCCACTCGCGTTTTCGAGCCGAGTGGGCGGAAAGCTACGGCACAGCCGACCCACTACTGCGCGGGTATCCCGGCGCCTTCTACGTTACGCACGACGATGCGACGCACGGCGGATCACGGCGCTTGGGTCACGGCCCTCGCGGCGGGCTGCATCTGGATTGGCGACGCAGGCGAACGTCTTCGGACCGGCCCCGCGGAGGTTGAACTTGATCCATTGTGGTAGAATCAGGGACCATGAAAACCACGTTGCTGATCGCTTGGCTACTTTTGACGTCGGTCATCGTTGGCCCTGCACGTCCGAGCGACGACGCAAGCGAAGAAGCAGATGTCGACGACCTCGACCGCTTGATTCAGCGGCTTTCGAGCGATGACGCCGAGTTGCAGCATGCGGCACTCTTCAAGCTGAAATATGACCGCACAACCGCGTTGTCCGCGTTACCGGTGTTGGTCGAAGTCGTCAAAAAGTCGAACCATGAGAACAGGATCAGCGCCCTGAGGATTATTGCTGAATTGGGTCCGCCAGGGAAAGCCGCGAGTTCGACCATCAGCGAGGCGCTGAGCGACGAGAATTCAGCGGTCCGCATCGCGGCAGCCTTTACACTTTTGAGAATTGGGAGTACGAGCGACGCTGCCATTGACGTGCTGAGCGGTGCATTGCACGACGCGGAGGAGGAGCATCGTCTCGCCGCGGCACGCAACCTCGCCGATTGCGGACGGGCCGCGAAGGGGGCGGCCAAGGCGCTGGCGGCGGCGGCCACTGACAAAAGTGCCGACGTGCGAGCGGAGGTCGCCGAAGCGCTGGGGGCGATCGGCCCAATTTCCCAAGATTCGTCGTTGGCCGCTCTTCGGGCTTTGCTCGCCGACGAATCGTCGCTGGTGCAAGTCAACGCGGCTCGCTCGCTCTGGCAGCTCGATGAGCCTGCCGAGGCCCTGGTTCCGAAGCTCGTGCAGGTGCTTGACGACTTCGAGCCTATCAGCTCGCAAAGTCCGCGCGATGAGCTCTTTCTTGGCGACCGTGTGCCGGCGCGGATCGCGATCGAACTCCTTGGCGAAATAGGTCCGGAAGCCAAAGCGGCGGTCGGCGCCTTGATTGCCGCCGTCGACAGTGCGAGTTTGGCGTTACAGTTTCGGGCCGTCGACGCGCTGGGCGCCATCGGTCCTGAAGCGGAGCCCGCCATCGAGCGACTAGAACGAGCGTTGCGAGATGCCGAAGTGTACTCGGCCCCCTTTGTGCACCATGTTCGCTGCCTTTCAGATCAGGCGGCCGTGGCCCTTCGGCGAATCGGCCCGGCATCGACCGAGGTGTTGGTCACGGCTCTTGACGATCACGACCAGCGAGTGCGATTCAACGCGACGGAGGCTTTAGGATACCTACCGCAGAGCAAGGAGAGAGCACTTCCCGGTTTGGTCAAGCTGTTGGACGATCGTCACGAATCGGTGCGGGTAGGGGCAGCGTTTGCGCTGGAGCGGTTGGGTCCCGCGGCTTCCGCCGCGGCACCGGCCCTGGCGCCCCGCTTGAATGATCGCGGCAAATGGACCTCGTTCCCTGGCGGTGGGATCGGATCGACGTATACCGTGGGCGATCACGTTTTGGCGGCGCTCGCAAACTTAAAACCCGAGCCTGAGTCGATCGTTCCGGCGATCGTGCGGGAGTTGAACGAATCACGCCGCGTCGGCGCTGCGATGTGCGAAATGCTTAGGCGTCTTGGTCCGGCGGCCAAGGCCACCGTCGGCGCCTTGGAGCCCTTGCTGAACGATCCGGACGATGGGCTTTCGGCCGCGTTGGCGATGGCGCGAATCGACCCCGACCACGAGGGACTCCTGGAAAAGCTGCGCAGCGGACTGCTCGATCCGAATCCGATTTCCGCCCTCCAGGCAGCCCGTGGTTTGGGTGACCTGGGAGGTCTCGCTGCCGGCGTGATACCCGACTTGTACTTGCAGCTCGATCGGCAACAAGAGCCGATTGCCAAGGCGATCGTCGCCGCGGCAATCGTCAAGATCGATCGCCGGCAGGAAAAGGCCGTCATCGAACTGGCCACCGGCCTGCAGGAATCGGGAGAGTCGTTCAAATTCGCCGGCCACGACGAGGCTTCTTCCACCTGGTCAAATCTCGGCGAGCAGGCCAGGCCGGCATTGGGAGTCTTGATCGAGGGATTGACGTACGAATCGGCCGACCGACGACGGGATCATTTTTGGGCGGTGCGGCACGACGCACAAGTCCGTCTTCGTAGTGCGGAGCTATTGATCGACGTCTCGACGCATATGCCGGAGGCCATCGAGGCGCTCGTCGAACTGTGCCGCACGGCCGATTGCGGCCATCGAGGCATGGCCGCCGACGCGCTGGGGCGGATTGGACCAGCGGCCGCAAACGCATCCGCGGTTCTGGCGCGGCTTCTTGCCGACGAGGAATTCTACATCGTCGGCGGCGACTTTTACGGCAATGGCGGCACGAGTTTCGAGCCAGGCGAGCGCGCGGCGCTCGCCCTGGGCAGAATCGGCGTCGCGGCCGTGCCGGCGCTGCGAGCGGCCCTCAAAGATGACGAACCTTTAGCCCGCCAGCACGCGGCGCAAGCCCTTGAATCGATGGGGCCGCCGGCTCGCGACGCTCTCGACGATTTGATGACGGCGCTCATCGATCCCAACCGACGTGTGCGCGCGTCGGCGGCCAAGGCCCTTGGCAAAATGGGCGACACGGGCCAAACCACCGTGGCGGCGCTCGCTCGCGCCCTCGCCGATAGGCAGCTTGTGGTGCGCACCACCGCAGCCGCCGCGCTGGGAGACCTTGGACCGGCCGCCAGGCAAGCTGCGCCGGAAATCTCGAAGTTGCGAGATGATCCCTTCGAGTCGGCCCGCACCGCGGCGCGTGCGGCCTTGCGTGGAATCGGCGCGGAGTAAAAGATCGCAATCGATCCGAAGGGCGGAGTCTTGCGCGCGTCGGTCCAGCACACCAATGCATGCGCGACGTTTGTTTCGCGTCCGTGGCGTGGTCCTGATCGGTGCGGCCCCTTCAGGAAATGGCAGTCAGATGGTAAAGCCTCTCAAAGATTCGTTTCTTCAAGTCATCATCCCGCACTTCCTTCGCCAGGGCGTAGAAGCTGTAGGGATATTTGATGAGATGGCTGCTGACGATTTCTCCGGTTTCGCGTTTTCCCTGTTCTGACCAGTAGTCATGTGTCAAGACACTGTGATGGGGCGGCGGCGAATCCAGGACCTTCTTTCCACCCAGGTCCGCCCCGTCGCGCGCCTGTTGGACAAACTGCCAGTAGGCTTCGATCCCCTTTCGCGCCGTCTCCTTGTGCCCCATGCGGTCGAGTTCGACCAGCGCGTGCCCGATGGTCAAGACATGGCCTGCGAATCCGTGATGCCCCTTTCCGTTGAGATACAATTCGAGGGCCTTGAGGTATTCCTCGAAGACAAAGCGAATGAATTCCTGTTCGTCGCTGAGATCGACGAACGACTCTTGATTCTCTAGCGGGAGCTTGCCGCCACCCTTGGTGCCGAAGCTCCGCACCATCTTTCGCAGACCGTCGACCCGGGCGGGCGTAGCGGCATCGGGGACCGCTTGCAGCGCTTTGAGGGAGATGACGGTGAAGATGATGTTGTGACCGCTTTGCCGAAGGGTGTCGATCCCGGCGTCAAGATCGTTCACCAGATGGTCCACAAGTTCCTGATCGGCGGTCTCTTTCGCGCGGGGCGCGTAAATCGGGCGGGTCAGAAGCCGCGCTTTGAGGTGCGACAGGATTTCCTTCTGGGTCTCCTCTTCCAGCCTACGTTCCGCGAGTCCTGATGGTAATTTTCCGGCAATTTCTCGCCGAGGTCAACGGCCGTATTCATCGGGCGAGAGTCCGAGCAGTTCGATGACTTGATCCTGCACGGGCGTCAATTCGGTGACCATGATCTGCGGCTCGCCGTCATCGACGACCAATTCATGACGCTGGATCGGCTCGAACAACTCGATCAGGCGGTGAGTCGTGGGTCGCGCGCAGGGGCGATCCTCCGGATAGATTGGCAGTGATTTGATGCCCGCCGCCTTCATCGCTTGGCGCAATTCACGCTCCAGCAGCGTTTGGACCACCAAAGCGAAGAAGTAGACCGCTAATAATCCCGTGATCCGCCCCACATCCTGCAAGTAGATCGGCGCCACAGCGAAATCGGTCTTGAACTGCGAGAAGCGTTTCTCGATGAACGGCTGACGTTTGTAGGCCCGCAACACTTCTTCGGCGCTCAAGGTACGGTCGTTGGTCAACAAGGGGAACACGCCGTCCTCGCGTTCGGCCTGCGACAAGGCCTCCTGGTTGAGTTCCCAGGTCAGGTCGTACCGGTCCCGCGTCTTCTTGACGTACTGCGTCTTGGAGTTCGGGCGGCCCGATTTTGCCTGCCTGTACTCCGCTTCCTCCTGCTCTTCGATCTTCACGACGATCCAATTCGCCGCTTCGTGTTCCGCAAGCAGCCGCTCGACCGCCTGTTCCACCGTCTGGCGATTACGAAACCGTGTCCGTGGCCCCGTCAACTTACCACGCAATTCCGTCAAGGCTTGCACGGTTTGGGAAATCCGCCGCTGACGGGTCGCAACGTCCAAGGTTGCTTTTCGTGTGCTGTGGTACCAAAGCAGACGGAAACCCTCGGCACTCAGCGCCTCGTCGTCGCACACCGTCCAACGATCGACCAGTTCCCCAGCCTTGTTCTTCACCTCGTACAGCGTCTTCCAGCGCACCGCGCCGGCAACGCCGCGCAGACGCTCTCGGAACTGTTTGTCTTCCTTGCGAGTGCGAGGCAGGACCGTCACAAATCGGCCGCCGCGTGTGGCGATGTGAGTCATGTTCTCCAGGCTCGCCAGCTTGCAATCGGCCACGTATAGGAAGTCCGCATTCCCCACCAATTGGCAGAGCAAGTCCCAAGTGGCCGCATGCGTGCGATCGTCGGCCACATTGCCACTGGCCGCGGTAAAGTACACGGGCACCCCGCCATCGTTGGTGACTGTCAGGATGTAGAGCAACTGCTTCAGGTCCGGCCGATGATCCTTGTTGTGGCCCCAGGTGATGGCGGGAGTCTGCCGGCCGCCGCGCTGCCCTTCTTCGGTCGCGTCGGTGTAGGCCCCGTAGAACGTGACCGTCGTCGAGTCGTTGTGGAGTTCGTCCAGGCCGAGCTTGAACTCGACGCGCACGCTCTTCGTCAAGGCCAACACCAACTGGGGAACCACGCCCAGGAACGCCGCAACTAAACTGTGCCCCAGGCGGTCGTCGCTCAAGAGTGGCACTTCGTTTTCCCAGAGGTCGAACAAGTCGGGAGCGAACCTCGCGGCCCAGTCACCGACACCGTAGATCGGCTGGCGTGACAAGAGGACATTTCTGACCAACACCAAAATGGCTTGGCTCGTGGGCAACTCGGTGCGGGGATCATCGGGCGGCAGGTGCTCTTCGAGTAGATCTTCCAACCCCATCCGATCCAGAATGTGGTTCACCAAGGGAAGCGCGCCGACATCGAAAGTGCGGAGTGTGAAAGGGCCAGTGGCCGCTTGCTTGCCCGGTTCCGGCCTGGGGCGCCGCTTCCGGCCACGCTGCGCGGGGGGCGAACTTGATTTCGGGCGTTTTGACAGACGTCGAGACATGGGTGAACTCCTTGAGTGAGTGATCGCGTCCAGCGAACGTGTTGGTCAAGGATTCACGCAACCAGGTGTCCAGACAAGGGTCGAAAAAAGTGGCTGGCACTTACGACAAACGACATTGACGTAAATCGCGCGGCACAAATTTTACGTCAAAAGGAATTTCCGCAACTTCCTATCCGGCCGCGCGCCCGGCGGGCTGGACACTTGCCAAACTACTGGGCATCGAAAGAATCATCGCGAGCGCCGAATTATGCTGCCGCCGGGCGGCCGGCGAAATCCGCCTGAAATTCACGGCGCGACTCGCGGAACATAGGTTCCAGGTTCTCGTTCCGGCAGAAAAAGGCGGATGACATGACGGCGGCGGCGGAATGCCCGCCGGCGAAGGGATTGCCTCCGGGCTCAGCCACACGGCTCATCCCATCCAGGCCCATGATGATCTCGCGCCGGCCGATCACCGCGGACTCGGCGGCCAATTTCTGTTCATCCGCCGTCGCCAGTGTCTGGAACAAGGCGTCGGGCCAGAAGAAATTGGTCCCGGCGGCCAAGAGCCCCATCATTTTCAGCAGGTCTCGCCGAGCGGCATCGACCGACCGTTGGATGTGATCTGGCTTTTTCATGTGGTGCACTCCTCCCTATCGTACTAACGGAGAGGCGTTACAGCTCCCCCAGCAATTCCCGGTGCCGGAAGCATTCGACCAGATGGTCGTTGACCATGCCGACGGCCTGCATGAAGGCGTAGCAGATCGTGCTGCCGACGAACCGGAAGCCTCGCCGCTTCAAGTCCTTGCTCATGGCGTCAGACACCGCCGTGCGGGGCGGAAGGTCCTTGATGGAACGCCGCGAGTTTTGCAACGGTCGTCCCCCGACAAAACTCCAGATGAACTGATCGAAGCTGCCGAACTCTTCCTGCACGACAAGGAACGCCTTGGCGTTGTCGATCGCCGACTCGATCTTGAGCCGGTTGCGGACGATGCCCGCATTCGCCATCAGCTTCGCCTGCCTGGTCTTGCCGTACTTGGCGACCAGAGATGGATCGAATTGGTCGAAGGCTGCACGGTAGTTGTCCCGTTTCTTGAGAATGGTCACCCAACTCAAGCCGGCCTGCGCTCCTTCGAGGATCAGGAACTCGAAGAGCCGTCGGTCGTCGTGAACCGGCACGCCCCATTCCCGATCATGGTACGCGACGTATTGGTCCCCCTTCGCCCACGGACAACGGATCGGGGCTGGAACTTGGGCTGATCGACGTGTCAAACCAATTCTTCCTTCCGCCAATCGGGCAGCCCTTTCTTCATCGCCCTGGTCGCCTGCCTGGCGTCGAACTTTTCCGCATGGAAGCCGCGGCCGACCCAGGTTCGCAGCCGCTTGTACTCCTCGTGCTTGGGGTCGGCCAGAATTCGAAGGAACGTGGCGTAGCCCCGAACGCCACCGACATCTTCGGGCGGGCAAGAGCGTTCCCCTTCGAGGCAAACCGGGTACCGCTTGCCCGGCTCGAGCGGCGGGCAGCCCTCGAACAGCACCTCGTGCCGCCAGCCGTCGCCGAAGTCGTAGTCGTAGCCGAACCGCATCGGCTTGCCGTTCTTCGGCAGGATGTCGATCAACTTCGTGGTGGTCGAATCGACGTACCCCATTCCTCGAAGCTCTCCTCCATCAACGGTGGGTCGCCATGAAGCTGATCGTCGATCTTGAATTGGTGCAGGTGCGAGTTGGTCCAGCCCATCGCCGTCTGGATGTGCTCGTGGAGCTTTTCGAGCGTGCAGTCCCAGACCTGGATTCGCCGCCAGATCGGCGGCTTGATGTCGAGCAGCGAGATCTTGAACTGGTAGAGGAGGTCGGACTTCTTGGAGCGTCGCTTCGCCATGCGATCAGGTTAGCGGGGCAGCGGGAAAAGGGGAAGTAGAAACCGGGAGAGGACCGCCTATGCCCCTGCGGTCCCCGAAGATGCCACCGGCTTGCCCGCGACCCACTGCGC
>DATLQY010000674.1:0-9468 GCA_035534975.1 Pirellulales bacterium | reverse complement strand
AAATAGAAAACCTCACGAAGTCCAGGGTCGGTCTTCAGATGACGAGCGGCGTACCACTTTGCCATCGTGTTTCTATCAAATTGAGCATTGGGCATGGATCATTCCCCTGTGACGACTACTTTGCATTCGACGCCGCCGCGCATCTGATGTCAAGGCCGAATCATCGGCCGGCGCTCCTACGACGGCCTTCCCGCGCCAGCAACCGGCTCAAGGAACTGCCACCGCGCAAGCCTCTCGCCCCCGCGCGCAACGCGTAATCGATATTGATCCATTTCTCAGCGGGAGCTTCCTCGACGGCGCCGGTGTGCGCCGCCGGCCATTTGCCGTGCTTTTGCCGGTGCGCGTCGGCCCAGGCGAGGATCTGTTTCTCGCTTAGAGACGGCGAATAAGCGCTGCTCCGCACGCCTCGCTCGTCGAAGAGCAGTCTCGCGAGTGATCCCCCTTTCGCCATGCCACGCTTCCCCTCTCGCAGCGCATTCTCGACACGTTGCCATGTTTCGCCCGCCGCGCCTTCGATCGGGCCGGAAAGGAGCTTCGGCCAGGCACCCGTTCGCTTGCGGTGTGCGTCGGCCCAACTCAGGATCGCGGCGATCGAAAGCGGCGGCACGCGGACGTGCCTTCCGACGCCGCGATGCCGGCGCAGGAGCCCTGCCAACGACGAGCCGCGACCCAGGCCGCGGCTACCGCGCTGCAAGGCATGCTCGACCATGCTCCACGTTTCGCCAGGGGCCTCGGCGATCGGACCGCACGTCGCCCGCGGCCAAACGCCCGTCCGTTCATGGTGCGCGTCGATCCAGGCCAGGATCTGGCGGACGGAAAGGGGCTGCCGCGCCGCGCGGTTGACCAGGCCGCGGAACTCCTGCAGCAATCGCGGCAACGTCGAGCCGCCGGGCAAGCCGCGATGGCCGTGACTCAAGGCGACCTCGATCGCGCTCCACGTCTCGTTCGCGGCGCCGTCGACGGGGCCGGCGCGCCGTGTGGGCCACTTACCGAACGTGCGGTGGTAAGCGTCGGCCCAGGCGAGAATCGTGGCGGGCGTCAATGGTTGCAAACCGAGGTGGTACCGCAATCCACGGTGTTCCGCGAGCAACTTGGCGAGCGACGAACCGCCGCGCAGTCCGCGCCCGCCCTGGCGCAACGCGTTGTTGACCGTCTCCCATGAATCTCCGCTCGCGTTCGGGACAGGGCCGGCGCCTACGTTGGGCCAACGGCCGTGCCGGCGATGGTGGGCGTCGGCCCAATCCAGGACCAACTCGATGGACAAGGGAGCCAGCCGCCTGTGCCCGGGGAGCACGCCACGCTGTCGCTCGAGTAGCCGGGCCAGCGAGGAGCGGCCTTTCAATCCGCGGCGTCCGTTCCGTAGCGCTTTATCGACGGCGCGCCAGGTCTGCCAAGGCGCTTCGGCGACGGTACCCGTCGTTACCGTGGGCCACATTCCCGTGCGCGCATGATGAATGTCGGCCCAGGAAAGGACCATCTCACGCGACAAGAGTCTCGGCACGGCGCGATTTTCCACGCCGCGGCGCCGGGCGAACAATTTCGCCAATGACGAACCGCCCGGCAAGCCACGTTGGCCATGACTCAAGGCCAATTCGACGGCGTTCCAAGTCTCGCCAGGCGCCTCGTCAATGGGGCCGCACTCGCGGTTCGGCCATTTGCCGTTCTTCACGTGGTAAACGTCGGCCCAGGCAAGGATTCCCTTCAGAGTGAGTCGCGGAAGCGCCTTGCGATTGCGCTTGCCGCGCTGCTCGGCGAGCAGCCGCGCAAGCGAAGAGCCTTTCCGCAACCCGCGCGATCCAAAACGCAAGGCTGAGTCGATACAGTGCCACTTTTCGTCGAGCGTGCCACGAATGAGTCCCGCGCGGGCCTCGGGCCATTGGCCCGTCCGTTCGAAATGGGCGTCGGCCCAGTCGAGAATTTGCTCGATGTGAAGTACGCTCTTGCGAGTCATGTTCGTCGTAGGATTCGGGCTGCGATTAAAAGTGAATACCGCGAGGGATCGCCATGTATCGAGGATAATCAACGACACGTCAAAGGGCCAGAACGGCGCCGGTAACGACGGCTTCACCCGCTACAAGATGGCGAAAACGTACCTGAGCGTTGGCCGTTGGGCCCTTGCATCGGGCCGTTGCTATCGACATTATGATCGCCATTCATTCGGAGTGGGCAACGCGGCACACCGCGTAAGCCAAAGGCCATTCGGCTGGCCAAGCGAGGGGTTGAGCAGATCCGCGGCGCGGTCGATTGTGAACGTCGCAGGCGTCTCATTTCGGGATGCGCCAATTGGCGTATCTCGAAGCCCTTGTGCCGATGGCCCTTGCGCCGCTTTGTCCTGCGCTTTGGCAGAGCGAGCCGTTCCGTTCCCTCTTTATTTTTCGGGGGAACAGCACCAGCACCTGCCCCTTTCGCTGTCGTTTCGACATCGACTGCCATTATGGCATGATACTGCGAAGCGCATCAAGACCGAGCGCAATGATCGAAATCGAGCGCTTTTTTTTACGGATTATACCTTCCCATGGGTATACCTCACCTCGGCCCAAAAACGCCATTCGGGACGCGAAAGTCCACCCTGGTGGTCCACGCCCCAACGACAGCCGCAATGAGGACTGCCAAGTTGGCATTCAAGATCGAGGCACCCGATGACCAGCCTGTTGTCGGATTGCCATCAGTGCTTCAGCTTCTTGTATTTGAACCGTTTCGGCTCATCGGCATCGGACCCCAGCCGTTCGTGCCGCTGCTCCTCGTAGGTCTGAAAGTTTCCTTCGCACCAGTGGACGTACCCGTCCCCCTCGAAGGCCAAAATGTGCGTGGCGACACGGTCGAGGAACCAACGATCGTGCGAAATCACGACCACGCAGCCGGCGAAGTTCAGGATCGCCTCTTCCAATGCCCGCAGCGTGTCGACGTCGAGGTCGTTCGTCGGCTCGTCGAGCAGCATGACGTTGGATCCTCGACGTAACAGCTTGGCAAGGTGGACGCGGTTTCGTTCACCGCCCGAGAGCGTGCCGACGAGCTTTTGCTGGTCGGTGCCCTGAAAGTTGAAGCGGGCGACGTAGGCCCGCGAGGGGACGCGCCGGCCGCCCATGTCGATGTTGTCGTAACCGCCCGACATTTCCTCGAACACCGTCTTCTCGGCGTCGAGCGCGTCGCGGTTCTGATCGACGTAGCCCAACTCGACCGTGGGGCCGACGCGCAGTTCGCCCGAGTCGGGCTTCTCCTCACCGACGAGCATTCGAAACAGCGTCGTCTTGCCGGCGCCGTTGGGACCGATCACCCCCACGATGCCGCCCGCCGGCAGCCGGAAGCTCAGGTCGTCCATCAGCACTCGTTCGCCGTACCCCTTGCTGACATGGATCGCCTCGATGACCAGGTCGCCCAAGTGCTTGCCCGGCGGAATCTGGATTTCGAACTCCTCCTGCCGGTCCTCGAATCGCTCGGCCGACATTTTTTCGTACGCCTTGATGCGGGCCTTGTTCTTGGCTTGCCTTGCCCTTGGCGCCATACGGATCCACTCCAACTCGCGCTCTAGGGTCTTCTGCCTGGCGGAGGCGGCCTTTTCTTCCTTGACCAGCCGGTCCTTCTTTTGTTCCAACCACGACGAGTAGTTGCCTTCCCAGGGAATGCCCCGGCCGCGGTCGAGTTCCAAAATCCAGCCGGCGACGTTGTCGAGAAAGTAGCGATCGTGCGTGACGGCCACCACGGTGCCGGCATACTCCGCCAGGTGACGCTCGAGCCAGGCCACGCTTTCGGCGTCCAGATGGTTCGTCGGTTCGTCCAACAGCAACAGGTCGGGCCGCAGCAAGAGCATCTTGCACAGCGCCACCCGCCGCCGCTCGCCGCCGGAGAGCGTGGTCACGTCGGCGTCGCCTGGCGGCAATTGCATGGCGTCCATGGCGATTTCGATCTGCCGGTCGAGCTCCCAGGCGCTAGTCAGATCGATCTGGTCCTGCACCCTGGCCTGCTCTGCCAGGAGCTTCTCCATTTCTTTCTCGTCCAAGGGCTCGGCGAAACGGGCATTAATGGCATCGTAGCGTTTCAGGAGGTCGCGGGTCTTCTGGACCGCTTCCTCGACATTACCCCAGACGTCCTTGTCGGGGTTGAGCACCGGTTCTTGCGACAAGTAGCCGACCGTGAAGCCGTCGGAGAGTTTGGCTTCGCCGTCGAAATCGCGGTCGGCGCCGGCCATGATTCGCAGGAGCGTGCTCTTGCCCGACCCGTTGCGACCCAGGACGCCAATTTTAGCCCCTGGATAAAAGGCCAGCCAGATGTTCTTGAGCACCTCGCGCTGACCGAACTTCTTGGTTAGGTCGGAGATCTGATAGATATATTGTTGGCCCATAAGGTGGTCGAGTGGCGGAGTGGTGGGTGGTGAGTGGCAGCGGAAACGGTTCATTCTAGGCGGTTGCGGGCGGGTTGCGAAGGGCGGCGCGGTTCGTGCCACGGCAGATTACTTCGTGAGGAACCCCGCGTATCCTCGTTCCCACGCTCCGCGTGGGAATGTCCTTTGCGGACGCTCTGCGTCCTCGATTTACGGCTTCACTCAGCGGCGGATTCGTGGCACTGCGGATGTGCTGGTATCGCTTTCAACGTGGCCGCGGAGCGGCCGGGGATGCGTTCCCACGCGGAGCGTGGGAACGAGGATCACGAGGATAACTTGCAGTCCTCCGCCGCTTCGGCCAAGATGTCGGCATGAACGGACCCCTCTCTTGCCTGCGCTGCGTGGCGGTCGTGCTTGGGTATGCCATTGCCGTTTCGGCGACGCGCGCCTCCGACCTTGGTATGGACGAGGAGGTGGTGTTCTTTAACACCTCGGGGCACCTCGACCCGAAGGGCGGAAACTGGGTCTTGCCGGTCCACGGATGGGTCTTTGCGCCGGAAGAACAGTCGAAGATCAAGGCCGCGACGCTCGCGGCGCTCGAGCGGCTGTTGGACATCGAGCCAACGCCCGAGGAACTGCCCGTCTTCCGCCGGCGCGCCTGGCCCTTTCTGGTCGACAACAAGGGCCGTAAAGAGCTCTCGGTGCGCGTGGGGAGCCATTACTTCATCCTTCCCGAGTCGGAGTCGAACGGGCACATCCACGAGACTCTACGTCTACCCCTTGCCGAAGCCGACAAACTGGCGCTGGGAAGCGGGCCCGACGGTCGCTGGATCAAATTCACACTGGTCACGGCCGAGGACGACGACCGCGAGTTCGCCGGGGCGGTGCGGCTGGTTGCCAGACGTGGGCTTTCGGTCGTCTCCGACATCGACGACACGATCAAGATCTCAAATGTCGCCGACCGCAAGGCGCTGTTAAAGAACACGTTCTTGCGCCCGTTCAAGGCCGTGGCCGGCATGGCCGAAATCTACCGCGATTGGGGTGAGGCCGGAGCCGTGTTCCACTACGTCTCGGCCAGTCCCTGGCAATTGTATGAGCCGCTGACCGAGTTTCGGGTGGGTTCGGGCTTTCCGGCCGGTTCACTGGAACTTCAACTGTTCCGCTGGAAGGACACGAGCGCCTTCAGTTTGTTCCGAGAACCGGACACTCTGAAACGCCCGTCGATCGACGCACTATTGGCCGAGTTCCCCGAGCGGCGGTTCATCCTGGTCGGCGATTCGGGCCAGCGCGACCCAGAGCTGTACGGAGAGCTTTACCGCCGGCACCCCGAGCAAATCGCGAGAATCTACATCCGCAACGTTACTCGTGAAAGGGCCGACGGCGAGCGGTTCCTAGAGGCTTTTGCCGAGGTCCCGCGCGAGATCTGGCGCGTGTTCGATCAGCCCGTTGAAATCGAACGTGATGAGCTGCCGGAGGTGAGGAGGTGAGGAGGTGAGGAGGTGAGGAGGTGAGGAGGTGAGGAGGTGAGGAGGTGAGGAGGTGAGGAGGTGAGGAGGTGAGCGGGTGAGGAGGTCACCATCCCCTGATCTCATCATCTCATCATCTCATCATCTCATCATCCCATCATCCCTACACTGGCGAGCGTAACCTGCGATGCGTGCGGTATTTACCGACGCGGGACGGCGGGATATAATCGCGGTCATGGCAGACCTTCGCTTAGGATTCATCGGCGCCGGCCGGATGGCCACGGCGCTGGCGTGCGGTTTCATCGAGCGGCGCCTTGCCAGCACCGAGCGCATCCTGGCCAGCGACGCGCTGCCGGCGGCGGCGCGGCAGTTTGCCGAAGTCACCGGCGCCCGCACCACCCATGACAACGCACAGGTGGCCGCCGAGAGTGATTGCGTTTTCCTGGCCGTCAAGCCGCAGCAAATGGACTGCGTGCTCGCCGGCCTACGCGGGAAGCTCACGGCCCGGCAGTTGGTGGTGTCGATCGCGGCCGGGGTGCCGCTGGACGCGATTTCGCGCCAATTGGGCGCGGGGCCGCGGCTCGTACGCGTGATGCCGAACACGCCTTGCCTGATCGGCAAGGGCGCCAGCGCCTATTGCCTGGGTCCAGGGGCCGTGCCGGCCGACGGCGAACTGGTGGCGAAGTTGTTGGGCGCGGTGGGCCGCGCATTCGCATTGGAGGAAAAGTTGCTCGACGCGGTGACGGGCTTATCGGGTTCGGGGCCGGCCTTCGCCTACGTCGTGATCGAAGCCCTCAGCGACGGCGGCGTGCAAATGGGCCTGCCACGCGATGTATCGCTGGCGATGGCGGCACAAACCGTGCTGGGCGCGGCCGAGATGGTGTTATCGTCCGGCGAGCACCCGGCAGTTCTCAAGGACCGGGTGGCCAGCCCCGGCGGCACGACGATCGCCGGTTTGGCGGCAATCGAAGCGCACGGGCTGCGCACGGCCCTGATGATCGCGGTCGAGGCGGCGACGCGACGATCGATCGAGTTGGGCAAGTGTTTCGTTGACGGCCCCCAGGAGGGGAAATGACGATGTCGGCGTTTTTTCTGGTGGACGACAAACACGTTCCGCTGTACCGCGTCATTTGGGTCTCGGCGACGCCCCATTTCTGCGGTGCGGAGGATTGCGAACGAGAAGGGTACTACGAAGTCCGTCTCGAGCAAGGCGAGGTCGTGTGGGCCAACCACCAGCAGCGCGACGAGTTGCTGGCGGCTCTGGAAGAGTGGGCCGGCGGTATGCCCGCCGACGACGATGAAACTGACTGGGAATGACAACGGACCTTCCCAAAACCGCCTTGGCGATGTAGGCCTCCCGCCTGGCCGGCGGTTTTGGAGTTGGCCAAAGGAGTATTGTCCTATGCCGGAAGTCGAAAGCGATCGCTTCGAATGGCGAGAAACCTACTTCGTGGTGTTCCAGGCCGACAAACGCCCATTGCTTTCGGAAGTCGAAGCGGCGGTCAAGCGGCTGCGAGGGCATTTCCGGTTGACCGAACCGATGGCCGACGAGGAGGGACGAATCGAATCGCTCAACGTCGTTTCGCCGGAGGACCATTCCGCGCTGGAAATCGACTATCTTAGCGGAGAGGAGGTGGTCGAGCAGGTGGCGCAGCTCACGGGCGAAATCAAGAAGGGGGGCGACGCCGACCGCGAGAAGCTCAAGAAGCTGCGCGGCTGCGACGCTCGGTTCGAGGTCATGCATTTCGAGGAAATGGTCGACGGCGAAATGGCCGGCGGCTCCGGCGACGACGAAGACGATGAGGCCTTCGATCCCAGCACGCTCTTGGTGGTGCTCGACGCGCTTATCGAGTTGACCGACGGCGTGGGCGTCGATCCGCAGTCGGGATCGCTGCTATAGGAAGGATGAAGGATGAAGGCGGAAGGATGAAGACAAAAAGAAAGCAAAATCCGCCGTAGCGTGGAACCAGCACGAATGGGAAACTCATAAAAAAGGGGGATAAGAAGATACGGAGGAGATCCTTCATCCTTCCGCCTTCATCCTTCCGCCTTCATCCTTCCGCCTTCATCCTTCCGCCTTCATCCCCCATGTTACTCGCCAAAGACATCAAACGTGGGACGATCGTCAACTTCAACGGCGCCCCCTGCATGATCGAAACGATCGCCGTGCAAAGTCCCTCGGCCCGTGGCGCCGCGACCTATTACAAGTACCGCGCGCGAAACTTGCTGACCAAACAGAAGGTCGATATTACATTGCGTGGCGGGGACGGACTGGCCGAGGCCGACTTCCAGAAACGCCCCGTGAAGTTCATGTACGCCGATGGCACGCACCTGCATTTCCTCGACCAGACCGACTACAATCAGTACTCGCTGCCGGCCGATGAGTTGGAGGAAGAATCGAAGTACGTGTCGGATGCGCTGGAAGGGATCTTCGCCAGAATCCACAACGACGAGTGCGTTGGGATCGACGTGCCGCAGACCGTGGCTTTGAGGATCACCCAGTGCGATCCCTACGTGAAAGGAAACTCGGCCACCGGCCGCACCAAGCCCGCCACGCTCGAAACCGGCCTCGTGATCCACGTGCCGGAATACATGGCCCAGGGGGAAGTCGTCAAAGTCGATACTCGCACGGGCGAGTTTTTGTCGCGCGCCTAGCCTGGCCGCGCGCTCCTGGGGCGCCGAGTTCGAGACGCCGGGCACCGTCCTCGCGTTTCAAACCCGCATTCCGTCGCGTTGTACCTTGGGGCCGGCCGCTAACGGGCGGGCGCCCGTTTCCCCGGGGAACGCAACCTGGGCCGTGGCAATGCGGCGACAGCGCCGCGTTGCCGGCATTCGGGCACTGCGGCAAGAAAACCGAAGCCGAGACCCCTCCCCAACCGCTTCGGCGACGTCGCACGCGGGGCACAGGGAGGCGCAATTGGGAGATCCGTCCCGTCGCTGCGCGCCGAGACGCTCACTTTTGGGGGTACTCGGTTTCGGTTTTCTTGCCTCCGCTCGTCTTTTCGCGTTTCTCCGTTTACCTCTTTTTCTCCTGCCTCCATCCCCCTATCTCCTCCGCATCCCCTTATCCCCGTGCTAATGAATTTCCCATTCGAGCTGGCATAATTCATCCCTTCCAGCTTTTCTTGTGGTCGTCGGCGATCACCCTCCCAGATGCACCATAACCAGGGCCAAATCGGCCGGCGTGATTCCGCTGATGCGCCCGGCCTGGGCCAGGCTGGTGGGTTGCACGCGGGCGAGCTTCTCGCGGGCCTCGGCACGCAACTGGCTGATCGATGCGAAGTCGAATCCGTTGGGGATGCGCTTGTCGGCCAAGCGCCGCTGCCTTTCGACGTCGAGGTCCTCGCGGACCAGGTAACCGGCGTACTTGGCGTCGCACACCACCCCCTCGGCCACGTCACAGGGCACGGCGGCCAACTCGGGCGCCCGCTCGACGACGTCGGCCCAGGTGGCGTCGGCCCGGCGGAGCCACTTGACCAGCGGGACCTGCTCCGAGCGCGTATGGGCGAGCAGTTGGCCAACCCTGGCGATTTCGCCCGCCTTGCGCTCGAAGCGCCGCCATCGCTCGTGGTCGATCAGTCCCAAGCGGCGCGCCAGCGGCGTGAGCCTTCGGTCGGCGTTGTCGTGGCGCAGCCGAAGCCGGTACTCGGCGCGGCTGGTGAACATGCGGTACGGCTCGTCGAC
>DATLQY010000673.1:0-14338 GCA_035534975.1 Pirellulales bacterium | reverse complement strand
CGCGTGCCCGTGCCCGCGGTGCGTGCTGAATACCACGTCGTCCGCCCTCAGATGAGCGCAGACGCCGGTGGCGATGGCCTCTTCACCCACGTACGTGTGGCAGGCACCGTGGATCAGGCCCCGCTGGTGGCTGCGGGCAAGTTGCTCTTCGCACTGCCGGATGACCTGCATCGTTCGGTAGAGCGAAAGCAATGTAAGCTGGGGAGGGGAAGCGGCAGATTGCGTCACGTTCATCTTGTACCCACGCTCCGCGCGGGGAACGCCGTCTTGGCCGCTCCACGTCCCTTCCTTGCTTTCGCTTCGGGTTGGTGTGTCTTTACGCGCTCGGTGAGCTTGGCGACGACGGCCGCGAATTCCTTGCGGGCGCCCGCGAGGCCGGCGACGGTCTTGGGACCGGACGAGCGGACGTAATCGAGAATGATTTTCTCGGCGGCCACGAATTCAGGAGTGACGTCGGCCACGGCCGCGGCAATCTCGATCGGGATGTTCGTCACACCGTTGGCGTCGCCGTGCAACAACTCGCCTTGCCTGACCACCAGCCCCCCCACGCGCACCGGGATGCCGACGTGCAGAATGTGGCAGTAAGCGTGGGCGCAGATTGTCGTGCCCGTGAAGACTGGGTACTTCAGAGCACGCACTTGGTCGAGGTCGCGTCCGCCGCCGGACGTGATCAGCCCCGCGGACCCGAATGCCTGGTACGTCGAGCACATGACTTCGCCAAACGTCGCGGCCACAGGTGGGTCGTCGATGTCTTGGAACACGATGACGGCCGGGCCGGGCAACGTGGCGAAGCCGGCCACCTGCAGGTCAAGGCTGCCGTAGGCGTCCCCCTTGGGCGGCGCGGCGTCGCTGCGAAAGCAAACCGTACTCGCGAAACCGACCATGGGGGGCAATTCGGGAAAACCGGCGCGAATGCGACCGTCCATGTAACCGCGGTTGCGCGGGCGGACGTCGAACAACTCGATCACATTGCAGATCGTGGGGGTATCGAAGGCAGCGAGCTTGGCAAGTACCGAAGCGGGGAAGGGCATCGCAGGGTGGTAAGTGTTGAGAGGTGATTGGTAAGTGGTGAGTTCCTCCGTATCCCCGTATACCATTCTCAGATATCGTAGTACAAGCAGAACTCATACGGGTGCGGCCGCAGACGCATGGCGTCGACTTCCTTCTCGCGCTTGTACTTGATCCAGGTTTCGATCACGTCGGAGGTGAACACTTCGCCGCGGAGCAGGAACTCATGGTTCTTCTCAAGTGCGCTAAGCGCCTCCTCGAGCGAGCCGGGCGTCTTGGGCACCTCGGCCAACTCCTCTGGGGCCAGGTCGTAGATGTCCTTGTCCAACGGATCGCCCGGATTGATCTTGTTCTGTATGCCGTCGATGGCCGCCATCATGATCGCCGCGAACGACAAGTACGGGTTGCAACTCGGATCGGGGCAACGGAACTCGATCCGTTTGGCCTTTGGGTTGGGGCTGTACATGGGAATGCGGCACGAGGCCGAGCGGTTCCGCTGCGAGTAGGCCAGGTTCACCGGCGCCTCGTAGCCCGGCACCAGCCGCTTGTAGCTGTTCGTCGTCGGGTTCGAAAAAGCGAGGATCGACGGAGCGTGCTTCAATAAGCCGCCGATGGCGTGCAAGGCCATGTCGCTCAAGCCGGCGTAGCCGCTGCCGGCAAACAGAGGCTCGCCCCCTTTCCAAAGCGAAATGTGCGTGTGCATGCCGGAGCCGTTGTCGCCGAAGAGCGGCTTGGGCATGAACGTGACCGTCTTGTTGTACTTCTTCGCCACGTTCTTGATGATGTACTTATACAGGCACATCGCGTCGCCCATCTTGACCAATTCGAGAAACTTGAGGTCGATCTCGCACTGGCCGGCGGTGGCCACCTCGTGGTGCTGGGCCTCGACGTCCAGCCCGCAGTCGATCATCGTCTGCATCATCTCGTTGCGGATGTTCATCAACTGATCGGCCGGCGGCACGGGGAAGTAGCCTTCCTTGTGCCGCAGCTTATTACCAAGGTTCGGGTTCTCGACCCGGCCACGGTTCCATTCGCCCTCGATCGAGTCGATGTGGTAGTAACCCTCGTGGGCACGCTGGTCGTAGCGGACGTCGTCGAAGATGAAGAACTCGGCTTCGGGGCCGATGTAGCAGGTGTCGGCGATGCCGGTGCTCTTGAGGTAGTTCACGGCCTTGCGCGCGACGTTGCGGGGGTCGCGAGAGTAGTCCTCTCGGGTAATCGGGTCTTGGATGTTGCAGATCATCCCGATCGTGGGTAGGGTTGTGAACGGGTCGATGACGGCCGTTTCGGGCTGTGGCACGAGGATCATGTCGCTTTCGTTAATCGCCTGCCAGCCGCGGATGCTGGAACCGTCGAAACCCAGCCCGTCTTCGAACACGTCTTCATCCAGCTTGTTCACCGGAATCGTGAAGTGCTGCCAGATCCCAGGAAAATCCATGAAACGCAGGTCCACCGCCTTGACGTTTCGTTCCCGACATATCGCCAGTACCTCTTTAGGCTTCACAGGTCAAACTCCCAAGGTAAAAATAGCTCGGACAAATTGGCATCATAGCGCATATTTTCCGGTTGACAATGGCCCTTGAGGGATATTCGAAGAAATGAAATCTCCCGCATAGGTCGCCGACCATCTGCTCGCCGTTTCGTCCTAATTGGGTGAATCGTGTTTCATTGTTGCGACGGGCGACGTATCACGTTCAAGGAGCGAACGATACGTCGCCACGTGCGCGGCGCGCCTTCGCGGCTTGTCGTGCAAGCGTTACGCGTGTGCCGGCCACGTGGTGCGGGTTTCGCCGCGGGCAAGGTGGATCTTAACAGATTGGCCCGATTGGCTTTAGCGACGCCCCTCCCGACAATCGCGGCAGGCGTGCCGATTCAAGGCACGCCGATTGCATCAAGAGTGGATCGGAACAGCATTTTCAAACAAGGAGCAAGATCATGAAAAAAATCGAAGCAATCGTCCGCCACTTCAAGCTGGAAGAAGTCAAGAACGCACTGACTGAAGCGGGGATCAAGGGAATGACGGTGACCGAAGTCAGAGGGTTTGGGCGGCAAAAAGGACACACGGAAACCTATCGTGGGGCCGAATACGCCGTTGATTTCATCCCCAAAGTCAAAGTCGAGGTTGTCGTCGCCGACGGTGATCTCAAAGGCGTGATCGACGCGATCCTTCATTCCGCTCGCACGGGGCAGGTCGGCGATGGCAAGATCTTCATCACCGAATTGGCCGGGGCGATTCGCATCCGAACCGGTGAATCGGCCGAGATTGCGGTCTAGGAACGAAGCTAGCGGAATTGGGAGCCGTCCAGGCACCGGTTCTTCATCAGCCGGTAGAGCGTGCCACGGGGCAAGCCCGCCTCCTGGGCGGCAAGCTTGATGTCGCCGCGGTGGCGGGTCAAGAGGTCCGTTAGGTACTGCGTTTCGAAGCGGGCCAGGTGCTCGTCGCGAAGCTGGAAATAGATCCGTCCGGACGACTCGCCCCCGTTGCCTCCGCCCCCGCCCTTGCGTCCCGCCTCGGCGATCAATGCATCGGGCAGGTCGCCCAGTCCGATCATCGTTCCACGGGCCAAGGCAATGGCCCGGCGCACGACGTTCTGCAGTTCGCGCACATTGCCAGGCCAGTGGTACTGCGCCAGGACCTGGTACGCTTCGGGAGTGATGCCCAGGAGGTTCTTCCGGGTTTCGCGACCGTGGCGCGTGGCGAAGTGCTCGGCCAAGAGTCCGATGTCGTCGCCGCGGTTGCGCAGAGGCGGCAGATCGATCCGCACGACGTTGATTCGATAGAACAGGTCCTTGCGAAACTGGCCGTCGCGAATCATGACGTCGAGGTCGCGGGCGGTGGCCGCCACCACGCGCAGGTCGACGTCGACCTCATTCCGTCCGCCGACGCGGCGAATTCGTCGCTCTTGCAACGTCCGCAGGAGTTTGGCCTGCAACATCAGCGGCAATTCGCCCAGTTCGTCGAGAAAAAAGGTCCCCTCGTCGGCGAACTCCAAGAGCCCTATTCGCTGCTCATTGGCCCCGGTGAACGCTCCTCGCTCGTGACCGAAGAACTCGGCTTCCAGCAGATTTTCGGGAATCGCCCCGCAATCGACCGGCACGAAGGGTTTGCCCGCCCGGCGACTTCGACGGTGGAGCGATCGAGCGACCAGTTCCTTGCCGGTGCCCGTTTCGCCGACGACCAGTACATCGACCTCGGAGTCGGCGACCTGCTCGATCGTCTCATAGACCCGCAGCATTTCCGGCGAAGTGCCGATGATGTCGTCGAAAGCGTAGGGTCGTTCGACCTGGCGGCGGAGCAGTTCATGTTCGGCACCGAGTCGGTGCCTTTGGAGCAAGCGGTCAAGGCTGGCGGCGAGCTGGCTCTCGACCAGCGGCCGCGTGAGGTAGTCGCCTGCCCCCAGACGCAAGCTGGCTGTGGCCGTTTCCACCGTGGCCTCGTGGGCCACAACGACGACGGGAAGCCCCTGGTCACACTGCCGCAAACGCCGAAGCATCTCGAGCCCGTCGATGGCGGGCGGCTCGAGTGCCGCGATGGCGCAATCGAAACCGGTTTCCGCCAGTTTGGCCAGGGCCTCGTCAGCGTCGGCGGCGAAGATCAATTCACACGGCTGAAGCGCATCGAGCGATTCGGCATATTCAATTTGCCGGCGCGCTTGGTCGACGATCAACACGCGGACTTTCTTGCGCGCCACCTGTTTTCGCTCCAAAAAGGGACGAAAACTCAAAGCATCGGCTCTGGCGCGGCTGGAGTCAATACCGCCGAAAGCACGGCACGTTCAGCCCCCCTCGCTTCGGCCCAGCTTGCGACTTTGCGCCAGCGACTCCTCCCGGACGACGGCCGCGGTCCAATGTTGCTCGAGTTCGCGTAACCCGCGAATTTGGTAAACGTCATTTAGCGCGTGGTCGTAGCCGTCCTTCAACGACGCTTGCACGAACCGCCGAAATTGTTCCGGCGACCCTCGTTCGACGAGGAACTTCACGACACTCACGCTTTGGCCGTAGAAAGCCGCTTGCCGACGCTCGTCGGGGTATCCCGCCAATGTGAAAAGCTCGACCATCCGCCAATGGTTCCCCTGCTGCCTGGCATCGCGCAGGTCGCGGAGGTGGAGCTGCTGTTTTTCCGGCGTGTCCGCCAAAACGGCCATGCCTTCGTCGGCCCAACGTGGAACTTCAGCGTTGGCAAACACGTCGGCCAGGACGACGTGCGTCAGCTCGTGTGCAACCGCGGCATTCAGCCAGCCAGGCTGGTCGGCACGGACGTCAATTCGGCGCGTGACGATGCGCCCGTACTCGGACTCGATCAAGCTCGATCCGACCGTCTGTGTCCCGCCGGGCACCGCGCGTAAATAGGCCTTCTCGCTTGTGTGAAGAATGATCTCGCACTTGGGTCGCCAAACGGGTAGCCGGTCGTCGCCGAGCCACTTTCGAGATAGGCTTGCGCGGAGGGATTCGAGCGCGGTTGCCAGCACCTGATCGTTCGGCAACGCACCCCGGCTGCAAACTCGAAACCCGGCCGATTCCTGGAACTGCCATCCGCCGGTAGTATACGTTCGAAAATCCAGCGATCCTGCCGTCGGAGAATCAGGGTTCCGTTCCGGGGAGATCGACGACGCCGCGGCAGGTTCAGCGGCCCCAATTGGATTTGAAGCGATGGCGACGACGGCAAGCGCCAACGTGCCGATCTTGAAGGAAAAAAGCATGGCGGTAAGTCAATCCGATGGGCGAAAACGTCGAATCAAGCAGCCTTGCTCGCCCCGACGTTTTCCAGGGGTTGAACTCACCTAGAACAACAACCGTGCCATACCGCGCAGGGAATCAGGATCCTCGCCGCGCAATCGCGACATAACCGACGTCTCTCAAAGGAGTTGAAACTGATCGCGAGGGGCCGAAATATCTCGGTCGCGAAGGAAGGTCACACAAAACGACCAGGGGACAGGCAGCCTCTGCCTAAAAAACAGGCAGATCCGAGTGGCCTATCCCCGCCAGAAAGGGCGAGGGCAAGGAGAGTTTTAGCGATAATTCGCTGGGACGCGGTCGGGCGAATGAGAGCCATTGATCGCGTAAATGATGGTAGTCACCAACTCGACGGGAGACATCGTCCCCCGTCGAGGATTCAACATCAGCGTACCGGGCCTATCAGTATCCCAATACCTTGCGGTCCGCACGCCACATCTGGGGACCGTATGTTCCCCTCATTTGTGGCCTGGAGTCAAAGCCATAGCTCGGAGTCGAGCGGTACGAGTTGCCGCTGGGTGCGTACGAATAGCGCCGCGTCGATTGCCGATTGGCCTGCGTCGGTGTCGCCGACCCGGCAGCCGGCGTTGTCGCGGTCGTCGCCGCGGGTGCCGGACGGTAGGAGTAGTAACGGCGAAAGCGCCGCCCCCGCGCCATCGCGTTGTCGGCGCCGGCAACCAGAACCGTTGCCACGACTAATCCGATCGAAATGAACTTGAACATGATGTTTCTCCACGAATTCCTGGAACACGCCGGTGGCTTCCGCCAATGGATCCACTCGGACAACGTTCTCTTAGCTCGCAACGGGTCGGCAAGACCCAGGGAGAGTTCCCGAAGTCGTTGCAAACTGCGGGAATTCTCCCCAGGTTAATCTTACCGGTCATCCCAACCAGGTCAAGCTCTCCTACCGCCCGATTTGCATGCAACGCCTGCCCGATATCCACGCAATTGACGCCGATTTCAGGGGTATCGGCCCATGCCCCGAGATTCGACAGACAGAAATATTAATATGCCGTAAGGTTCCGCTATCCAAGCGTTTGCGATTGTGACTACGAATCTGAATACGCGGGATCCGCGTATTGAATGGGCCAACTGAGAAGCCGTTGGCACATCATTTGCGTTCACCAATGAACGACTACAGCGGATGTCGTGACTCGCGGAAAACGACACCGCGCAAGGACTTACATCCAACGTGTATCGCTACGGACGCAATCGTAGAAGAGGGTCGAGGATACCATGTCGCGCAGATCAGACGATTTCTGGGACAAGCTTCTGTCGGAGATTTACGCCGTCCTGAGTTTATTGGGCATAACGGGCTACGTGATTGCCTCAGTACTGTTTTAGCCCCCTTTCGCGCCCATCGGAACGTCGGCAATGCAATTTGCAGGAAGCAACTAGCAGAAAAAGGCAATTTACGGGATCGCTTGCGGTGCATGGCAGCGCACCGACCGTAATCAGATCGTCCCGAATTCAGTGCCCAGATCAATCGCGTCGCGTTGCCGATCCGCCAACGACTTGGTGCCGCCATCACCCCATAGATTGGCCCATCGGCTTGATTTTCGCGGCGTATGGGGGCGACCGTTGCCCCCGGAGTTCTGGTAGTCGAGCCGTCGTGTGGCCGCCACGAAGCCCCCCTGGCCCGCCCTGGAATCGAGGCACCGGCGGACGCCGGCGTCTCGCAGGGCCGAAGCCAATTGCGCCACCAGGGCATTGTGAACGTGCGTCGTGGGCGCCGCAAGTATGAACAGGATACTACACGGGATGCCCAGGGCCTTGCTTAGGACCATCGGATCTTCGAAGAAGCAAAGCGAAAGGCGCGGCGTTTGATCACCGAGGATTTGCGGGAATCGCGGATGTGGAATGGCAATCGTCTCCCCAAAATTGAGAAATCCCGCCGCTGGTCGCGAACGGAATGATTCCAGCAGCTTTTCTCGGGCGAACTCGGAAGGAGACGGAAGCAGGTCCGCCAGCTCAGGCAGGAGCTCCTTGGGTTCGGAGACATTCAGGCGAAGCACGCGCCCGGCTTCGAGGGCCTCTGACAAGCGCGGCCATTCCTTCGCCCCGCTAGGTCGGTCGACCATCATGGGATCGAAGGCCAGTCGGTTAACCAGCGCCCATTCGAAAACCGCCGCTCGGTTGAAGAGGAACTGATCGTCGAGGCGTTCCACCGGCATCGACTTGGTTTTCAACCAGCGACGCACCGTGCGGTCAGTGACACCCATCATTTGCGAAACTTCGTGTAGCTTGAGTTGCACGTACTTGCTCCCTTGTCGTCTCGAACGCCTTGTCGAGCACATTAGATTGGCCGCAGCGCATGGCGCTACGTGCTATCGAATGCGGGTAAAGAGCAATCCCTGTGCCACAAGAAGCGCCCAGGCTCTGGCAAAAACGTCGCATCGTCTTTCAAATCAATTACTTAGGAAGATTGCCAATCATTGGCCGCCTGTGGCAGCCGTGAGGACGTCCGCGGACGATGCTCGAATGCGCGACACGACTGCATACAAAACGGGCAGTCAAAGGCCGTCACCGGCAGACGGCGGAAGGAATTATTTTTTTGTGAATTCCTCACAAATCATTCATGCACAACCGGTTACAGCACGGAACCGGTGTTCGTCGTTCTGAGAAACTTGGGGATTTGGCACTGCAATCGCTATGCCGTCGGCTACGCGTGATTGCCCATTTTCAGCGGCGGGAATGTCCTGCCGCGCCAACGCGCGCGCCGGTGGCGGCGGCTTTCGCCAACGCCGGCCTTCCATGTCCTTCTGTTTGGCGGGTGTATTCCAATGAACCGAAATCGATTCGAGTGGGGGGCGCTGTCGTTGTGCTGCTTGATTGCGGCACTCTATTTGGGAAATACGAACGTGGCATGGGCGGACGACCCGCCCACTGATCAGGCGACGGAAACGAGTTTGGGTGCAGGTCAGCCGGCGGACTCCCCGCCCGCTCCCGCCCCGGCCCCTGCCTTGACCGCTGGGGACATCAAGATCATGGCCGACACAATGTGGGTCATGATTACGGCGATGTTGGTGTTTTTCATGAACCTCGGATTCGCCTGCGTCGAGAGCGGGTTCTGTCGTCAAAAGAACTGCGTCAACATTCTTTCCAAGAACTTCGTCGTGTTCGCGGTCACGACGATCGGATTCTGGTTTTTGGGCTGGGGGCTGATGTTCGGTAACGGCAGCACGCCATACGTTGGTAGCGAGGGACTGCTGATGGTCTCGGGCGTGGACAACAGCCCAAAAACGATGCTGGACTACCAAGGCGACTACGGCGCCATCAACTGGACCGGGGTACCGTTGTGGGCCAAGTTCTTCTTTCAACTCGTGTTCGCCGGGACGGCGGCCACGATCGTCTCCGGCGCCGTGGCTGAACGGATCAAGTACCATTCGTTCATCCTCTTCAGCTTCATCATGGCCATAGCCATCTATCCCGTCGTGGGGCACTGGATCTGGGGAGGCGGCTGGCTGGCCGTCCGAGGCTTCGTCGATTTCGCCGGGTCGACCCAGGTGCATTCGATCGGTGGGTGGGCGGCCTTGGCCGGCATCTTGTTGCTTGGACCTCGCATCGGAAAGTACGGTCCTGGTGGAAAGGTCAATGCGATTCCCGGACACAATTTATCGCTTGCGACCATTGGTTGCTTTGTTCTCTGGTTCGGCTGGTTCGGATTCAACCCCGGCAGCACGATGGCCGCGGATCCAGGCGCCATTGCCGAGGTGGCGGTCACGACGAACCTTGCGGCCTGCGCCGCCACGCTCAGCGCGACGGCGACAGCGTGGTTGTTACTGGGCAAGCCCGACCTGGGTATGACGCTCAACGGTTGCCTTGCCGGTTTGGTTGCGATCACGGCCCCATGTGCATTCGTGACGGCCGGTTGGTCGGTGATCATCGGCCTCGTCGCCGGAGTGCTGGTGGTCTTGGGCGTGATGGGTTTCGATCGGCTGAAGATCGATGACCCGGTTGGTGCAACGTCAGTACACTTGCTTAACGGGGTTTTCGGCACACTTTGTGTCGGCTTGTTGGGGCACCCCGATAAGATCGCCCGTAGCGGCAATACCGCTCAAAAAGCCGGTTGGTACTACATCGGTGATCCCGAGCAATTCATCGACCAATTGATCGGCGTTGGCGCTTGTGCCGCGTACGTGTTCGTCGTTGCCGCGATCGCCTGGGCGTTACTCAAGGCAACGGTGGGCATCCGAGTATCGGCCGAAGAGGAGATCGATGGCCTCGACCACGGCGAACACGGCAACGAGGCCTACCACGGGTTCCAATTTGTCCGCGAACAATAACTCCCGCGGAGCATCGTGTTCGTTTCATGTTCTGTTCTGGCTTCCGCCAAGCCAGAAGGACGCCCCAATGGCTTGGGTGGACGGTTCTGCCGTCCACCCAAGTCGGGGTCGTTCCCTGGCTTGACTCTGGTGTGGGAATTGCTTCGCCCTTGCCTGTGGCAGACGGTGCGCGCATTTCGGGCACGATTTACATCTCGCTCATACAATCCTGAAATAAATCGTGCCGTGCGCAGTCTACGCAACCCACGAAACGCCAAGTTGTTTCATCGCAAACGGCACCCGTAGCGAGACCGTCCATTCGCAAAAACGGCACGGCAATTGCTTTGGCGAACCCCGAGCGCGCTTACTTGCTGAATGCGCAAGCGACGGCGAAATGGGCGCTCGCACGTCCTCAAATGTTTGAGGCGCGGAGACGATTGGTCCATTGTCCTTCTCCATGGCGGTGCCTCGATGAAACGATTCAAGCTAGTCTTCACTTGTGTGAACATTGTGTTTTTCCTGGTCGCGATGTGCTTCATTTGGGGGCCAGCGGCCGAGGCGTTCTTCGACGATCCACCCGCCGCGGGCGATGGGGCTGAACCCAAAGACGAGGCCCCTAATTCGGCGGGAGAAGTTCCTGCGCCTTCGGCCGACCCGCCCCAATTGCCGGCTTATTTTACCGCCACGGCAGCCGATCCGGCGGGCATGAAAGCCGGCGTCTGGACGACACCCTCCTCCGACACCAAGGGCGGCGGCGACGTTCCCTCCACGCTGGATCTCACCGGCGTGTATGATCGCGTCGCGCACAATTTGTTCGCGATCAACATGGTTTGGACGTTGATCGCCGGCTTCTTGGTGATGTTCATGCAGGCGGGATTCGCGATGGTCGAGGGCGGCTTGTGCCGCGCCAAGAATTCGGGGCACACCATGGCCATGAATTTGATGATCTACCCGCTTGGCTGCCTGGCCTTTTGGGCCTATGGCTTCGCCCTCGGTTGGGGCAACTGGTTCAATGGTCCGGTCGCGCCCGGTTGGTACCCTTCGCTTGGCCCCGGCTTGGCCGTTTTGAATCAGGGCATCGGCATCGGCGGCGCCGAAAACCTCCCCACGTATGGCCTGATGGGAACCAAGGGCTTCTTCCTGAATGGCGTTGACGATGTCAGTGTGATGGCCCTGTTCTTCTTCATGATGGTCTTCATGGATACTACGGCCACGATTCCGACCGGCTCGATGGCTGAGCGGTGGGGTTGGAAGAGCTTTTGCCTCTACGGGATCTGGGTGGCGTTGCCCTATTGCCTGTACGCCAACTGGGTATGGGGCGGTGGATGGTTGGCGCAGATGGGCAAGAACTGGGGCCTGGGGCACGGAGCGGTTGACTTCGCCGGCTCGGGAGTCGTGCATGCGATGGGGGGCGCCATCGCCTTGGCGGGCGCCCTATGCCTTGGCCCGCGTATCGGCAAGTACATCAACGGTAAGCCGCAGGCGATTCCCGGCCACAGTATCCCGATGGTGGTCGTCGGCACGTTCATTCTGGCTTTTGGTTGGTTTGGGTTCAATCCGGGCTCGACGCTATCGGGCACCGACTTGCGAATCGCGACCGTCGTCGTGAACACGATGCTCGCCAGTATCACGGGCGCCTTGGGCGCGATGGTGTTCTTGATGGTCCAAGGGATGAAGCCCGATCCGTCGATGATGTGCAATGGAATGCTCGCCGGCCTGGTGGCAATCACCGCGCCGTGCGCGTTCGTCGATTCCTGGGCGGCCGCGCTCATCGGTGCCATTGCCGGAATGCTGGTGGTGGTGGGTGTGTTCTTTTGGGACAAACTCGGAGTCGATGACCCGGTGGGCGCTATTTCGGTCCACGGAGTGAATGGGCTTTGGGGCGTGATCTCGCTGGGGATCTTCGCCAACGGCAAGTACGGTGCTGGGTGGAACGGAGTGGCGCGGACCGCCCCTGAGTTTCTGAGCAAGGAATACGGTTCCGACGGCGTCCGTGGCGCGCTGTATGGCGACGTCAGCCAACTCTATGCTCAACTGATCGACGCGGCCGTCGTCGCCGCGTTTGGTTTCGTCATGGCTTTCGCCTGGTTCAAGTTCAGCAACCTGATTACCCCGCTGCGAGTCAGCCGCGAAACGGAGATCGAAGGCCTGGACCTGCCTGAAATGGGTTCATTGGGATATCCCGACTTCGCCTTGACCGGTCACGCGACGGATGCGTGATCAAGACTCGACATGAATCGTCGGAAATGCTTTTCTGGCTTCCGCCAAGCCAGAAGGACGGTCCCACGGCTTGGGTGGGCGGCTTCGGCCGTCCACTCAAGCCTGGGATTACCTCGTCACGGCATAGGAGGTTCTGGCGCGACGCGCAGTCCACGAAGTTGCCGCTCGCGGCAGGTAAAGCAAACCCATTCGACCACGGCAGCCGTCAGCGTCGCGAAGAGCAAGAACCCGGTGACCCAGAAGAAGGCTTCGTGCAACGTCGACGACACCAATTCCGGCCAGTGTGTGGTGAGCCAAAATGCCACGCCCATGGTGGCAAGCAGGTGTACCAGCCTGAGCCGCGCCCCGTGAACGTCTTCGTAGATCAGTTCCCAGTAGAGGAGTTTGCGCAAGTCGCTTCCCTCTTTGTTGGGCACGCCGCGGTTGAATCCAAACTGGATGGTGTGCGGCTCCAGCGGCGGCAGCGGGATGATAGGAGGTCGGATCATCGGCCCGTTGAATAGAGTTTGCCGCATTAGTGGGGTTTACCGAACTGCTTGTCCAGCGCCATGTTCAACTTCAGCACGTTGACGCGCGCTTCACCGACGAACCCCAGGTCGCGCCCCTCGACCATGTCTTCGACGGCCTGCCGGACACGTTCGGGCGCCACTCCGCGGGCTTTGGCCACGCGCGGCACTTGCCAAAAAGCCCCCTCCGGTGTGACGTGGGGGTCGAGTCCGCTGGCCGAGGCCGTGATCAGGTCGCCAGGGACCGGGCCTTGGGCGTCGGGGTTTTCATTTTGCAGACGTTCGACGTCGGCCTTGACCCGATCGTAGAGCTTCTGCGATGTGGCGCCCAGGTTCGAACCGCCGGACGATTTGCCGTCGTAGCCGGCTCCGGCCGCCGAAGGCCGCGGCCAGAAGTACTCGGGACGCGAGAACGGCTGGCCGATCAACGATGAACCGACGACCTCGCCCGCCTCGTTCTTGACGAGGCTGCCGTTCGCCTGGTCGTGGAACAGCACCTGGGCCAGACCTGTCACGACCACGGGATAAATCAAGCCCGTCAAGACGATCGTCACCACCGTCATCCGAACCGCGATCAGGAATTCATTGGCCATCGTAGTGTGTCCGATTTTCGCCGGTAGAGGTCAGGTCAATCCCACAAGCACGAGAACCATGTCGATCAGCTTGATGCCGATGAAGGGCACGATCACGCCGCCGACGCCGTATATCAACAGCGAGCGCCGCAACAAGGTCGCGGCGCCCAACGGCCGATAGGCGACGCCCTTGAGCGCCAGCGGGATCAAGGCCACGATGATGATCGCGTTGAAGATCACCGCCGAGAGAATGGCGCTTTCCGCGGTCGCCAGGCGCATCACGTTCAAGGGAGCGATCTCGGGAAAGACGCCCATGAACATGGCGGGCAGGATGGCGAAGTACTTGGCCACGTCGTTGGCGATCGAGAAGGTCGTCAACGCGCCGCGGGTCATCAACAGTTGCTTGCCGATTTCGACCACCTCCAACAACTTGGTGGGGTCGCTGTCGAGGTCGATCATGTTGCCGGCTTCTTTGGCCGCTTGCGTGCCGGTGTTCATCGCCATGCCGACGTCGGCCTGGGCCAGCGCGGGAGCGTCGTTGGTGCCGTCGCCGGTCATGGCCACAAGCTTCCCTTTCGCCTGCTCGTCGCGAATGAGCCGCATCTTGGCCTCGGGCGTGGCTTCCGCCAGGAAGTCGTCGACGCCGGCCTCGCGCGCGATGGCGGCGGCGGTGCGCGGGTTGTCGCCGGTGATCATGATCGTGCGAATGCCCATCGCGCGAAACCGCGCGAAGCGCTCATGAATGCCCATCTTCACGACGTCGCTCAATTGCAAGAGGCCGAGCACGCGGTTGCCGTTGGAGACTGCCAGGGGCGTGGCCCCCTCGTCGCCGATGCGTTCGGCCAACGGGATCAACTCCGGCGATACGCCGCCGCCGATCGCCTTGACATACTGTGCCACGGCGTCGACCGCCCCCTTGCGCACGCTCGTGCCGTTCAGATCGCAACCGCTCATCCGCGTATGGGCGCTGAAGGGAATGGTCTTCGCCTGCTTCATGTCGACGACGGTGGCCTGTTGCGGGACTTTCTCCCTG
>DATLQY010000672.1:0-9959 GCA_035534975.1 Pirellulales bacterium | reverse complement strand
GGTTTGACGAGGGGGGAGGGGAGTTTCGATGCACGGCAGGCGGATATTGCGCCACAAAAGGGGGAAACCCCGACACAGAAGTAAGCCGTAGCCTAAACAGCGAAATCTCCCTCCCCTACTCTACTCCAAAAGCTGCTTTTCGATAGGGAGATTTTTATTTGTGTGATTCGTGTGATTCGTGGATCTGACTCGTTCCCGGTCGTTGACGCAGGGCAAATCACGGAGAACCGGGGTCTCACGCAAAGACGCGAAGACCGACGGAAGAGGAGACGCACGGCAATTTGACAGGAAATTACTGGCAGAAGCGCAAGCTGGATTTCTTGTTCTTCATCCGTGGGATTGCCGCGAGGGCGGTCGATTGGCACTCGCAATACCAGTGTTTAAACCAGGCGAAAACAATCAGAGGAGCAATGTAATGGCGAAGGCAGGGGGCTGACGCACCCGCGGTGGCGGGTCGGCTGCCAGAGAGCCCAGCGGACCGCCGGTTGTTACCTGTAACGTGGCCGCGGAGCGGCCGGGGATGCGTTCCCACGCAGAGCGTGGGAACGAGAGCCGAGTTCCGCTACAAAAGGGGGCTGACACCCCGTTCGCCCAGAACCCAAGCCTCTGCCTTCATGTCCCGTCACCGCGACGCACCCGAGATCCTGCTTGTCCGTGCGCGGGCGGGCGAGCGCGAGGCGCTCGACCGGCTCTTGGGCCTGTACCGCAACTATCTGCGGCTCTTGGCACGCACCCAGATCAAGGTCGTGCTGCGCGGAAGGCTCGATCCCTCGGACCTGGTCCAGGAAGTGCTCGCCAACGCATTCGAGCGCTTCGATCAGTTCAAGGGAGCGACCGAAGGTGAGCTGACGCAGTGGCTGCGGAAGATCCTGGTTCGCCAACTGGCCGACCAGGTGAAAGGGCACCAATCGCAAAAGCGCGACGTGCGACGTGAGCTGTCGCTCGACGCGCTCGACCGCTCGGTGGTCGAGGCCGAGGGGATTCTGGTCTCGCGACTCTCGAGCCCCAGCAGCCAGGCGGCGCGGCGCGAACGGTCGGTGCTCTTGGCCGACGCGCTGGAACAGCTTCCGGCCGACTATCGCGAGGTGATCATCCTGCGGCACCTGGAGCGGGTCGAATTCAGTGAGATCGCCCGGCGAATGGGCCGCTCGGCCGGGGCCGTGCGGATGCTCTGGGTTCGGGCCTTGGAGAAGCTTCGCGCCGTGCTGGAGTGAACACATGGCTCATGGCCCTTACGCATCGCCGGGGGCGCTCCCCTCGTAGTTCTACACAAGTCGCGAGTGATTCACCGCCCCGTTCACGGGGCCTCCCGCGAAGCGGTCATAGCCCCGGCATTCATGCATTAGGATTACCGGGATCTAGAGCTAATTTGTCGCGGTTGTCCGTACGAAACACGCAGACACCCAACTCAGTAGCCTGTCGCGGCCAGGCCGTCGCGTTGAGGCGACTCGATTCCTAGGTCGAACCAACCGGTGGCGGCGGCCCCTGCCATCTCGACGTTGGTCCGCGGGGCAACGCGTACCCGCGCTCGGCATGCGCGGCCGCCGTGGCCCAGATCTCGCGGCCTTCCACCAATCCTGAAGCCAAGACCAGGCTTCGGCGGACACCTGCACAGCGGGCTGACGCCCTTGTGCTGTCCGCCAACGCCTGGCCTTTACCCCACCCGCTGCCATCGGGACCCTGCATTCGGCAGGGCGGCGACCACAAGACCGGGACGCAGGAGATGGTGCCCATTGGCCGCCGCGGTGGTGTTACGGCGCCGCATGAGCTCGGCGCGCGTTGTTTGGTGATTGGTTTTCCCATGACGAACTTTGCGGCGGGCGCGGCGTGTAAGTGAGCGGATTCGCGCCGGGCACTTTGCTGACAGTACTTAAGTCGTTAAAACACGTGCCGCTGACAGTGATTCAACGAGACCACTGTCAGCGGTGCAAGTGCTTGTATAGAAGGATCTTGCGTCCTTTTTATGGCCACCATGGCACTGCTCTGACACCGCTGACAGTGAAATTACATCCATTTTACACTCGCCGCGATCTTTCCGCATCATTGCGCGACCGCTTTCGCGCGCGCCAGT
This sequence comes from Pirellulales bacterium, assembly GCA_035534975.1. Lineage (GTDB taxonomy): Bacteria > Planctomycetota > Planctomycetia > Pirellulales > JAICIG01 > DATKSN01. The sequence continues at coordinate 7,888 of DATLQY010000672.1, read as the reverse complement.
CCGCGCAGCACCTCGACGCCGCGATCGAGCGTGGCGTCGGCGGCGGCGTACGAGATCCTAAAGTGCGTGTCGCGCTGGCTGAAGAAGCCGCCGGGAATGACCAGGAGTTGGCGGGCAATGGCCGCGGAAACGAACTCGCCGGCCGTTCCCCAGGGCGCCTTGGGAAAGACGTAAAACGCGCCGCCGGGCCGGACCAGCTCGTAATCGTCGGCCAGGCCCGCGACGATCCGGTCGCGCTTGGCCCGATAGGATGCGATCTGCCGGCCCATGTCGACGTCGAGCGCCGCCGCGCCGGCCCACTGCGCCGGTTGCGGGGCGCAGACGAACGTGTATTGTTGCAGCTTGATCATGGCGTCGATCACGGGCCGCGGACCATGCGCATATCCCAATCGCCAGCCGGTCACGCCGTAGGTCTTGCTGAACCCGTCGATCACCAGGGTGTCGGGGTTGTACCGGGCGGGCGAAATGAATGCGGCGTCGTAGCAGAACTCGCGGTAGATCTCATCGCTCACCAGCGCGATGTTCCGATCGGCCGCCAACGCGGCCAGCTCGCGAGTCTCCGTGTCGCCGGCCACCGCCCCCGTCGGATTGCCCGGGCTGTTGAACAAGATCGCTTTCGTCCTCGGCGTGATCGCCGCCCGCACGTGATCGAGGTCGATGCGAAAGTCGGGGTAGGTGTCGATCATCACGCACTTTCCGCCTGCCAGGCTTACCAGCGACGGGTAGATCACGAAGCACGGATCGAACACGAGCACTTCGTCACCCGGATTGATCAGTGCCAACAGGGCGAGCACGAGGCCGCCGCTCGTGCCGCTGGTGACGAACACCGAGCGGTCCGCGTGGCCGTACTCGGCGTCGATGCGTGCTTGCAGCTTGTCGCGTAGCACAGGCATCCCCTGGGTGACGGAGTAGCCGTTTTTGTTCGACTGGATGGCGTCGATCGCGGCCTGCTTGATCTCGGACGGCACCGCGAAATCGGGCTGGCCAATCGCGAGGTTGATCGGGTCGGCCATGTGGCCCGCCATATCGAAAATCCGGCGGATGCCCGAACTGTCGAAATGCACCATGCGGTCGGAGAGCCAAGGATGGGGCATAGGGAGGAAGGAGGAAGGATGAAGGTTGAGCTTGAGGCGAAATCCCGACTTGTCGGGGATGAAGGCGGACAGCCACGAATCAGTAGTCATTTGCCATTAAACACGACGATCGGCTGCGAGGCTAGGATGCATCGCGTATCACTTCCGACAAGGACCGGTCGCTCTGGCTCAATACGTTGAGCAGCAAGGCGAGGGCCTTCAGGATGTCGGCGGCGGGAACTTCTCCACCGAACCAAAGCCTGCCGCTGGGGCCACCACCGGCCAGTGCTCTGTGAACGCGCATTGCGTCGTCCATCGCGGCCCGAGCGGCGTCGCTGAAAGTGACCCGCCCTCCGGCTGCATCGATCCGCTCGGCGATGCGCGCGTTCGTCCCGTGCTCCAAAACGAACGCCCCGCCGGGGTGCGACTCGAGCAATCGCCTGGCGGTCAACCGGAGCCATTCTTCGTGGCGCACCTCCAGGCCGCGCTCGTCGACCAGCCGGCACGCTTCGCCGTCGCTGCCGATCCAAAGTCCAAAATGGGCGTCGGCGCGGCGCACTCGTTCGACCAGTCCGCGACGCGTTGTCGCCTGCCGACCGACCTCCTGGTCTTCGACGACCTCGCAGGCGCTCTCGGCCGACAACGCCGTCAGGTAGCCAAGCAGCGGCTGGCAACGGGTGTCGAGCACGAACCGCAGCGGTCGCAGGGCGTGAAAGTGACCTTCCAAGCCAGCCAGGTAGCCAACATCGGGCTGAAAACGCCCCAACGCGCCGTACTTTCGGCTTGGCCGATTGACTCCGGCCTCGTAGAGTTGCCGCACGCGATCCAGTTCCGAACCGGCGGAAAGGGGCCGGCCATAGTGCCGCCAGAACTTGAGACCAATCGCCCGCGGCGCGTCGCCCGCGTTGCCGACCAGAAGCCCTCCGGCCGCGCGCAGGTGGTCGACGGCCCAAGCGACGCAGGGTGCGGTCGCGGCGCCCAGGTCGATCACGCGTCTGGCCGACCAGCGCAGCCCATCGCAGGCCGCGGCGACCAATTCGCTCGTCAGGGGCCTGCCATCACCGGCCACGACCACGTCATCGGTCGCCTGCTCCGTCTCCGCGCTCCGTCGTGGTAGGCCGAGCCCGAAGGCGGCGGCCAGGTCGCGAGTTTGCGGCGCGGTCAGTGTATTCAAGTAAACGCCCGTCACGCCTTCGACGGTGAACAACGAAGCGTCGCGCTCACGTCGCCGCGTTTGCTCCAGTAGTTTGACCAAGTGCGGTGAAAGAGTACCGGTGTCGTCACCGTGAGCGCAGCCACGGCACTTGGGATAGAAGCTCGCCAAGCGAGCCAGATGTACCGCCCGGCTGATCGGGTGCGATTCACCGGGGCATTGATATTCGGGCGAAGTTTCAGTAATCATGCGAAGGCCGGGCGCGGACGGCACACGAAATGCCGGCGGACTCTAGGCAAATTGGTTCGAATAATCAACGCCAACGTTGGCGGAAAGGGGGTAGGCGTCTTATTTGTTGGTGATTTATGCGGCGATTGCATCCCGGATTGCCGGAAATAGCACCGAAGGTGCGGCGCTGTAATAGCCAGGGGCAACGCCCCTGGTACACGGACGCGCGCCAAACCTCGTAAAGCCCCAACGGGGCGTGCAGAGCGTCGCGGCGGCAAAACGCTCAGCGCGCCCCGGTGGGGCTTACAACAGGTTTTCGTTCAGCGAACCAGGGGCGTTGCCCCTGGCTGTTGCAGCGCGCCCTTTCAGGGCGGACGGCGTAACCGCCGCGTGAAGAATCCCCGAGACATTTTCCACCAACAATCGAGACGCCTACCCAAGCCAAGGCGGATCGCTCAAAATCGCTTGGCAAGCGTCACCGAAATAGTGCATAATGGGCGGTTGATCCATTACCCGCCCGACGGCCGGCTCCGCTCTCGTTTCCTCTGGCGGATCGGCGCGTCGTCATCAGCACCATTTTTTGGAGTCCGTCCCGTGATTCCTTCACGTACAATCCGCCAAGGCATCCGCGATTGCTTGCGCCCGTTGGTCGTGGCGTTGGCGTCGTGCCTGACCGCCGCGGCCGGCGGTGCGACGTTTCAGGTTGGCCCTCCGGCCGTACAACTGGATGGCAACTATTCACGTGCGCAACTTCTCGTTACCGCGGCGAACTCCGATGGCACGACGAACGAACGCTCGGCCGACCTGACGCAAAAGTCAATCTACGCCTCGTCGAACCCGCGGGTGGTTTCGGTTTCGAGTACGGGCGCCTTGCTGGCCGCCGGTAACGGCGAGGCGACGATCACGGTGACGGCCCATGGCGAGGTGGTTCAAGTGCCGGTGCAAGTGACGGGTGTCGCGCCGCAGCCGCAGATCAGCTTTACCTCGCAGGTGTTGCCGGCGCTGAGCAAGGCCGGCTGCAACTCCGGCGCCTGCCACGCCAGCCAATATGGCAAGGGGGGCTTCAAGCTCTCGGTCTTCAGCTTCGCCCCTAACGAAGATTTCGACGCGATCACTCGCGACCGCCAGGCGCGCCGCGTCAACCTGCTCGAACCCGATCGGAGCTTGTTTCTGCTCAAACCAACCTTGGCCGTGCCGCACGGCGGCAATCTCCGGCTGGCAGCCGGTTCGGTCGATTACGAACTGCTCAAGGCATGGTTGGAGGGCGGCACGCCGGGCCTGAAGCCGGACGAGCCGAAAGTGAAATCGATCCAGGTACTCCCCTCGCGCCGCGTTGGGCCGCCGGGAACAACTCAACAGTTGCAGGCCCTGGCGACGTATTCCGACGGCAAAACGCGCGACGTGACTTGCTGGGCCAAATTCGACAGCCTCGACGATAGCGTGGTGACGGTCACGCCCGAGGGGCGCTCGGCGATCGTGGGTAAAGGACAATCGAACGTGATGGTCCGCTTCGAGGGTCAGGCCGAGGTCACGACGGTCGTCTCGCCCTACGCCGACAGCGTCGACCTGGCGGGCTGGACCGACAACAACTTCATCGACACGCTGGCCGCCAAGAAATTCCGTGAGCTGGGAATCCCTCCCTCGCCGTTGTGCGATGATGCTACGTTTCTGCGACGGGCCTTCTTCGACGCAATCGGCACATTGCCCACGGTCGACGAGGCCAAGGCCTTTCTCGATTCGCCCGCGCCCGACAAACGCCGCAATCTTGTCGATCGGTTACTGGGCCTCACCGGCGATCCGGCCCAGGACGTGTACGACAACCAGTACGCCGCCTATTGGTCGCTCAAATGGGCCGACCTGATTCGCTCGAATTCGGCCGCCATCGGCGAACAGGGAATGTGGGCACTGCACAATTGGATCAACGAGTCGCTGCGCGTAAACAAGCCTTTCGACGACTTCGTCCGCGAGCTGATCACGGCCAAGGGTTCGGCGTACCGTAATGGCCCGGCCAATTTCTACCGCGTGGCAAACAACCCGCAAGACCGGGCCGAGACGACCAGTCAATTGTTCCTGGGCGTCCGGCTGACCTGCGCCAAGTGCCACCATCACCCGTTCGAAAAATACAGCCAGGACGATTACTACGGCTTCGCCGCCTTCTTCGCCCGCGTAGGCGTCAAGGGGAGCCAGGAATTCGGCCTGTTCGGCGCTGAGCAGATCGTGGTGGTCAGCTCGGGTGGTGAGATGGGGCACCCGCGCACGGGCCAGGTGATGAAGCCCACTCCGCTCGAAGGCCAGGCGGCGGCTGAAACGCCCGACCGGCGCCAGGCGCTGGCCCAATGGCTCACCAGCCCCGACAACCCCTTTTTCGCCCGCAACGTCGCCAACCGCTACGTGGCCTATCTCCTGGGCCGTGGATTGGTCGAACCGATCGACGACATGCGCGCGACCAACCCGGCCAGCAACGCCGAGTTGCTCGACGCGCTGGCGAGCGAATTCGCCAAGGGGGGGTTCAACCTGAAGCAACTGCTGCGGACGATCATGAGCTCCCGGCTTTACCAGCTCGATTCGCAGCCGATGGCGGCCAACGCGGCCGACAGCCGTTTTTATAGCCATTACCGTGTCAAGCGCATCGGCGCCGAACCGCTTCTGGACGCGATCGACGCGGCCGCCGGCACGAAGACCAAGTTCAAGAACGTGCCGCTGGGCACGCGGGCCATCGAACTGCCCGACGGCGAGTACCCCGACTACTTTCTCAAGACGTTCGGCAAGCCGCGGCGGGCGAGCGTCTGCGAGTGCGAGAGGACGGGCGACGCCAATCTGGCGCAGGCGCTGCACACGCTCAATGGCGACCTGTTGGCAAATAAGCTGGTTGACGCCAATGGCCGGCTGGCGAAGCTGCTTGCGGCCAATCGGCCGTTTGAGGAAAACGTCGCCGAGCTTTACCTGGCCACGTGGTCCCGGCGCCCGGCGTCGGACGAATTGGCCACCTGGAAGGCGTTTCTCGACCAGAGCCCGGACGTCAAGACGTTTTATGAAGACCTGCTCTGGACGTTGATCAACTCGAAACAATTCCTGCACGTGCATTGATGAGGTGTCATTTGTCATTTGTCATTGGTCATTGGTTATCGGCAGGAAAGCGGACGCCCTCTTTCTCGTTCGGGGCACCCGCGCAGCGGGTCGGCGGAGCGTGGGAACGCGCCCCCGAACGCTCTGCGTCCACGTGGCCGCGGAGCGGCCGTATGGCCGTTCCCACGCAGAGCGTGGGAACGAGGAGACGAGAACGAGTGAGTCTCTCCGCGTCTCCACGTCTCCCCTCTTCCCCCTTTCCCCTCCTCCCCTCTTCCCGCACGCCCTGCACCCGGATTCTCGCGATGTCTTTCCTCCTCGTCCTTCTAGCCGCTTCCTCGGCGCGCGGGCAAACTTCGTACCCGATGCTGATGGGTCTCAAGCCGCTGGCGGCGCAGATCGGCCAGACGACCGAGCACGAAGTGAACGCCCGCTACAATCTCTACGGCGCTTACCAGGTGTTCGTCAGCGGCACGGGCGTGACGGGCGAGGTCGTCGATGCCGGAGTCAAGCCCGGCGAGCCGCCACCGGAGAAGAAGCCGGAACTGCCCAAGATCAAGCTCCGCTTTACCGTTGCCGCCGACGCGGTGCCGGGCGTGCGCAGCTTTCGAGTCGCCACGCCGCAAGGTGCTTCGACCGTGGGCCAGGTGGTGCTGGTCCGCGACGCCGTCGTGATCGAGGCCGACAACAACGACACTCAGGCCACCGCCCAGGCCGTCAGTCTCCCCGCCACGCTCTGTGGGGCGATCGAAAAGACCGAAGACGTCGATTTTTTCAAGTTCGCCGTGGCCGAGAACAGCGCCTGGACGTTTCACGTTCAGTCGTCGCGCTGCGAGGACAAGATCCACGATTTGCAAGTCCACTCCGACCCGATCCTCATTCTCCGAAATGCCGGCGGCACCGTGCTGGCCACCAACGACAACTACTTCTACGGCGACCCGCTGTTGTACCACCGTTTCACGGCGGCGGGAGAGTATTTCCTTGAAATCCGCGACGTGCGCTATCAGGGAAACGGCGATTGGCAGTATTCGATCGAGGCCAACGACCGGCCCTTCGTGACCAACGTCTATCCATCGCGGGTGACACCCGGCACGGCGACGCGCGTGCAGTTGGTCGGCTTCAACCTGCCCGCCGACCCGACCTGTCTGGTCACCCTACCCCCCGACGTGCCCGACGGAATGCAATGGATTAACCTGCCGCTGGGCTCGGTGGCGGCTAGCGCGGCGCCGGTGGTCGTCAGCCGCTTGCCCGAGACCATCGAGACCGATGCCGACAACGACGTCGCGGCCCAGGCGCAGCCGATCGGAGTTCCCGCGGGCGTCAGCGGCCGGATCGCGCGCGAGGCGGACATCGACTGCTTCGCGTTCGAGGCCAAGAAAGACCAGAAATTCAGCTTCGAGGTCGTCGCACGCCGGCACCAGTCGATGCTCGACCCGGTGCTGAGGATCCTCAACTCCGAAGGCGCCGCGCTCACGGAAGTGGACGACATGAGCACGGGACGTCACAGCTTTCAGGATCCGCTGTTGGAGAACTGGGCGGCGCCGGCCGACGGCAGGTACGTGGTCGAGCTCCGCGACCTGCACCAGCGGGGCGGGCCGGAATTCGTTTACTTCCTGAAGATCAATCCAAGCGTGCCGTACTTCGCGCTGGACACCGACACCGACAAGACGCTCCTTTCGCCGGGAACGGCGGGCGCGATTTTCGTACGCGTGTTTCGCAAGAACGCCTTCGCGGGCGAGGTGCAATTGGCCGTTGAAGGGCTTCCGCGCGGTGTCACGGCCAGTTGCGGCCGGATCTTGGCCAGCGGCACCGATGGCTGCATCTTGCTCACCGCGGCGCCCGACGCGCCGCGCGGCGCGTCCAATCTGAAGATCACGGGCATGGCCACCGTGCCCGCCGCCGACCCAGCGCAGCCAGCGACCCTCCTTTCGGCCGAAGCGGCGCCGCTGCAAGAAATCTACATGCCCGGCGGCGGGCGTTTCCACTACCCTGTCGAAATGCACACCGTTTCGGTCGGCGACGTGATGGACATCAAAAGCGTCAAGCTCAATACGAACCAGGTGTCGCTCAAGCCTGGCGGCTCGCAGAAGATCGAGGTCACGATCGAACGAAAAGAGGGTTTCAAAGGGAACGTGACTTTGGACCTGATTTACCAACACCTGGGGAGCATCTTCGGCAACAGCCTTCCGCCGGGAGTTACGATCGACGACAAGCAGAGCCAGACCCTGTTGACGGGCGAACAGTCGCAAGGGTTCTTAATGTTGGTCGCGGCGGCCGACGCCAAGCCGGTCGAGAACCAGCAGATCGCCGTGATGGCCAACGTCTCGATCAACTTCGTGATGAAGTACACGTATTGCGGCGAGCCGGT
>DATLQY010000671.1:0-3491 GCA_035534975.1 Pirellulales bacterium | reverse complement strand
AGGGCCACGTTATTGTCATCAAGTCCTTTTGAGCGTACTCATGACGCCCACGACGCCCATCGAACACGAGTCGGCTACTACGTCGGGGTCTCCTCCGTGCCCGGTGCTCGAGTTTCGCGACGTGGAACTGCCACCCCTCTCGCGCCGCTACGACGCAATGCGCCAGGTCAACCTGACGCTCGGCGAGGGTGAATGTGCCGTCGTACTGGCGCCGCCGGCGCAGGAGGGCCTGCCGCTGGCCGACGCCGCGTTGGGCCTGATTGAGCCGGGTGCCGGCGAGGTCCGCTTTTTGGGAGAAGATTGGGTGCGGCTGGGCGTGCGCGAACCGTTGGCCCGCCGCGCTCTGGTCGGCCGGATCTTCGATCGCGCCGCCTGGATCAACAACCTCAATGTCCTCGACAACGTGCTCCTTCCGCGGCGGCACCACACGACCTTGTCCGAAGAGCAGTTGCTTGCCGATGCCACGCGCTGGGCGCGGCGTTTCGGGCTTCAGACCTTGCCCGCCGAGAGGCCCTCGTCGGTGGCCGACGATCAGCTTAAGCTGGCCGAATGGGTCCGCGCCTTTTCGCTGGAACCCGTACTGTTACTGTTGGAGCACCCCATGCGCGGAGTGGCGCGCGAGCGGCGGGAGGCCTTGCATTGGGCGGTGGCCGAGGCCAGGACGCGTGGCGCCGCCGTGCTGTGGATCGCTTCCGATGCCAGCCTGCGCGCCGAGCTTGCCGGCCCGGGGGTCTCGCATTATACCGTCCTTAATCAGACGCTGGTGGCGGAATAAGACCTGCCCACGTCATCGAGAGCACTCCGCCATGCCCGAACCTTTCCGCCTCCGCTTCGTGAACCAGATCGTGGGCGTGTTCGTCCTGGCCATCCTGGCGGTGGTTTTCGCGTTCCTGCTGCTACTTGTCAGGGCAAAGGGGCGCACCTCCGACCATGTCGAGTTCGAGATCCGCACAAAGCAAGACGATCTCGGTGGATTACGGATTGGCACGGAGGTCCAGATCCTGGGCAAGACGTCGGGACGTATCGACCGCATCGATTACGTCGGCGAGGGCAACCAGGTCGTCGTGGGATTGGCAATCAAGGAACGCTTCGCGCGGCAGATTCTCACCAACTCGACCGTGCGCGTGCGGCACGGCCACGGTGCGCCGTTCTTGGAGGTTTTGCGAGGCGATCAGAGCGATACCGCGCTGGTCGACGTCGCCACGGGGGAACCGATCGAAATCCATCACTTCCAGTCCGATCAGGACCGCATTGACGAGCTGGCCGGCGAGATCCGCGAGTTGCGCAAGCTGCTCGAGAAATCGCTGGCGGACCGCGACACAAAGCAGTAGGCCTAATTTGCCTTGAAAGTTTTCCGCGCTCGGCACGCAAGTTTCGGCCGAGTTGATACAATAAGAAAACCCAGCCGCGTGCGCGGGCGGTCTGGGGCACTTCGCAACCGAAAAAGCAGGGGAGACCAGCGATGCATGGCCAGACTGCCTTTGGCGTGGCGTTTGTCGTTGCAGGCATCATCATCGGTACAGGCGCCTTATTTGCCTGGGCGAACCACGACATCATCGAACGCACCGTCCGCCAAGGATTGAAATTGCAACAGCAACAAGGCGAGCTTCCGCCTGACCTTCAGAATGCCGACATTGACAAAATCGACCTGGAGGATCGCGAAATTGCTGTTGAACTGCCTTCGGGCATCCTGTTGCGAAACGACATTGCCTTACTCCTTTCCAATCTGTGGTATCTCTGGGCGCCGGTCGTTTTGTTGATCTGCTTCGGCGCTGCCGCCTTCTTATCAAGTTCATCGAAGCGCGGTTAGCGAACCAGAGCCCATCGTTCGATTCCAAATTAGGCCACTACCGACGGCTGAGTCGGCTTTCGGTTGGCTCCGTCGCAGCGTATGATATGGACGTGATGGATATTTTGCCGCCATAAACCCGCAAGGGTGTATATTCCATTCGGCGGCCTTGTTTTTCTCTCGGCGACGACCGATAATACCGTTACCACTTCCTACCCGGCTGACACGCCGCAAGGCCTCAGCCGGGTTATTCTTTTCCGCGGACGACGATGCCCATCGAACCCACGGTCAAACGTACCGTCGCCTTTATCGACGGCCAGAATCTTTATCATCATTCGCGTGCCGCGTTTGGCTACAACTATCCCAATTACGACGTACAAAAACTCGCTCGTGCCGTGTGTGTCGCGAGGGGGTGGACGCTCCACCAGGTGAATTTCTACACGGGCGTTCCCGATCAGTCAGACAACCCCTTTTGGCACAGTTTTTGGACCAACAAGTTAGCGATCATGGGGCGCCGCGGCATTCGGGTCTACAGTCGATCGTTGGTTTATCGGAATACGGCTGTCAAATTGCCGACCGGCGGAACACATACGTACCTCAGTGGCGAGGAGAAAGGCATTGACGTACGACTCGCTCTAGACGCTCTCGATTCCGCGCATCGCAACGAGTACGATGTGGCCCTCGTATTCAGTCAGGACCAGGACCTCAACGAGCTTGCATCTTTGATCCGCACTGTCGCTACCTTTCAAAACCGATGGATCAAAATTGCAAGCGCATACCCTGACAGTCCTGCGGCATCAAATCGTCGCGGCATCAATGGCACCGATTGGTGTCGCATCGACCGAGCGACGTATGACGCGTGCATTGACCTGCGAGACTACCGGCCAAAGGCGGGGAACCCGTAACTCGGCTGATTGCCGATCCTTCCGACGACGGCCCCGACGCTTGCCCCACGCCACATGGCGATTGTTCCGTGACAAGAATCGAAACGCCATCACTACCTGGGATCCGGGAATAACCCCGATTGACCGCGACCATTCGACGCCGATAAACTTGATAACTTGCCGGACGGTGAGGCGACGGCGTCTACTACGATCCCACTTTTCACGGACGGTACCACATGAAAGCTCATCTTTTTTTACTGCTTGCGGCGTGCGTGTGCCTCGCGGCCGACACGCCGAAGGAAGACAAATCCAAGGCCGACCTCAAAGAGCTGCAGGGCGACTGGAAGGTCGACTCGATCGAGGCCGACGGCCAGGACGTGAGCCAGGACCTGTTCAACGACATCCTTCGCGACGTCGTCGTGCGCGTCGAAAAGGGAAAAATAAGCCTCGTTCAGGGCGGTTCGACGGACATCGTCAGCGCCGAGATGACGCTCGAAGCCGGTGCCAAACCCAAGACGGCCGATTTCAAGCCCGACAAGGACATCTTCGGGGTCTTCAACGGCCAAAGCATGTGGGGAATTTACGAACTGAAGGACAAGGAATTCAAGATTTGCGTCTCGATCCGCACGGCGGTCAAGCAGCGGCCCACGGAATTCAAGACCCAGCCCGACTCGGGCTTGTACCTCGTCGTGCTGAAACGCCCGTAGGGTGGAGGTGAGGAGAAAGTGGGTGGAAAGTGGAGAGTGGAAAGTTCAAAGTGTGAAGAACGCCATCATCCCCTCATCCCCTCATCCCCTCATCCCCTCATCCCCTCATCC
>DATLQY010000670.1:0-4994 GCA_035534975.1 Pirellulales bacterium | reverse complement strand
TCCGTGTCGCCTCGCAGGCCGCCTAAGGCGGCCTGCGAGGCGACACGGACGAAAGCAGGTGAATTGAGTGGGCTGCTGGGAATGTAGAAACGAGCGTGAATCTCCAGGGGACAAGCCCCTGGCCTCAAAGTGGCCCGCCTTGTGAAAGAACGTGAACCAGAACCGATCGTCGGATTCGCCGCGTCCCTTGAGACAGATCATGGCTTGGCCGCTGTTCACGCCCCCGATGAGTTGGGCGGCGCCATGAGGGCGCGGGCGGCTATAACCAACACCTGCGTATTCGCTCCGCAATTCGCAGCGGCTGCCCACTTGGAATTTTCACGGGCGGCCTTGCCCGCGGGCCGCTGGTCGCAACCAGCAATCTCTTATTCCACCCAACGAGCTGTCCAAAGATCGGGGTCCACTTCAGTAGTAGGCACACTCCGTGTGCCGCAACTTGCCGCCGAAGGGGCCGGTTGTCCGCAAGACAACGGCACACCGACCCGCTTCGCGAAGGTTCGAATTCCTACACCGCGTTCTCTTCGACGAACCCGCCGACAGGCGGCGCCGGCTCGTCGATTGGCTCCAGCTTCAATGGGGCCGCGGTCGTTACGTCCATTGCAACTCTCGCGAGTGGACCACGACATCGCCAAACTGGCGCATTTCGCCTTCGAAGCTTTCCAGCGCCGGATCGTCCGGTGGCGCGACCAAGGCGAACTCGACGAAGAACGTCAAGCGGATTCCTTCAGGCCGGTGATGTTCGAGGACGAACTTCTCCATCCCCAACCGCTCCATTCTCCGCAGGATGCGTTGAACGCCTTTGATCTTGAATCCCACGAGACGATTGTCGTCAGTGGCCAAGAACAGGGTCAGCAATGGGTTCAGCCGTTTCGCGTACGATTGAGCATCGCGCGCGTAGAAAAACAGGGTGTCGCCAGCGCCATCGTAGTATGGCTTGGGCGTAAATGCGCCTTCCGACGCGAGCCCTTCTTTCAAGTAATCGAAGTATTGCGTCACTCCTGAGTCCACAATCGCCTCCCGTACCTGGTCGTATGGCCAATCGGATAGCCGCTGCGCTCGTGGTCGGCCTCGAGCCACTCCCACGAGTCGACGACGAACTGGCCGCCAGTCGCCTTCCTGCCTTGAATGTACACCGCAAACACCTGCCCGGGCGGGCAAGGAACTTCTATGGTTGTATCCTGTAGAAACTTACCACTTGGTAAGCCGGTGAAAACCATCCAATCCCGCTTGCCGGCACTCCGCAGATCTGCCCATATCGCGGAGGGTTGCATCAACAGTCCAGGGACCAAGATTCCTTCGAGTTGTTTGGCCCGGTTTCGCGCATCTCGGAAGTGACCGATAATCCCGTCTTTGGCGATCACGAAGTACTCTTGCCCGCTTCCATCGGGTGCCTTTCCTGGAAACTGAAAGAACCCCGGAGGCGGTATTGGTATGCTAGTCATCGGCCGGCCACTAGACAAGTTTGGTAAGTAGCGGGTTTCTCGTCAAGGTGACGACTTTCGCGCTTCAATGGGGCCGCGCCTCGAAAGGCGCGGAAAGGGCTTCGAGCCTGGTCAACGCTCCCGGCAACGATCATGCTTTCTTCAATGGGGCCGCGCCTCGAAAGGCGCGGAAATGTGGGGCGCGAAAGCTCGCTACCGAATCAGCTACTGCCTTCAATGGGGCCGCAGTCATTCGACTGCGGAAAGTCTGATTTCGCAGGGTTTACTATGAGTGGCTCGGCGTTTTGGCCAGCAAGTGGTTGACGCGCACTCGGCGGCGCGGTAAAAAGGGCCGTGTCGATAAGTACGTTCCAGTAGCTGATCCGGTAAGCAAATCGTAACTAGGGAGGAGTCCCAATACAACTCGCCAGCACAAATTTCATGCCAACGCCTCAGTGCGAAAGGCCGAAGTCACGATCGCAAAGGAGTTCGGGCTGCCGGCCGGGTCCGTCCGCCTTCTTTCCGCCGACCAGCGCCCCGCCCGACGCAACAAGAAGGTCGGTACCCTCCGCAGCGAATGGCTTCAGCGCGGGAAGAACTGACCTGCTCGAACGAGATTGGCTCGCGGGACGGCTGCCCAAACGCCATGCTATCACCGCTATCGCACCATTGACAGCGTGGCCAAAACATAAGTACACTACTCGCCTTCAGTTCAGCGGTTTTCCCCATTCGGACTAAACCAATATGGCCAAGCACTCGGTTGGTCGCGTCGATCGGCCCCACTTGCAGTCGGCGAATAGAGGGACAAATGTCACGTTGGACTCAGGCTGTCCGGCAACTCGGATATGCTCCTCGACGCGGCTGCGGTCGTACAACGCTTCAACCGTCGCTGCGAAGGCCCATGTCGATGAAGGACGCCCATGACTGAAACCGATCTGCATCAAGCGTATTCTGATTTCTTCAGCGCGGCTTATGGCGACGACCGTAATCCGTATCCCTACCAAATTCGCTTGGCGTGCGATGATGAGTTCCCCGAACTCGGAGACATTCCCACAGGCCTCGGCAAGACGGCGGCGATTGTTCTAGGCCACGTGTGGCGGCGACGTTTCCATCCAGCTCGACGCGTCCGTGAACGTACGCCCCGCCGGCTCATCTACTGTTTGCCGATGAGAGTGTTGGTTGAGCAGACCCACATAGAAACGGTTCGTTGGCTCGATCGCCTCGGCATGCTCGCGGCGCAAGTCACCTGGGAAGACGCGGAATCTCGCAATAACCTGGTCGACTACGACCCTGATCCGGATGACCAGCGTCCGGCAGACGGTTGGGCAGCCGAGAACGGTGATACGGGGCACCGGATTGCGGTGCATCTTTTAATGGGCGGCGAGGATAAGACCGACTGGGTACTCTATCCCGAGCGCGACGCGATCTTGATCGGCACACAGGACATGCTTCTCTCGCGGGCGCTCAACCGCGGGTATGCAGCGAGCCGGGCGCGCTGGCCGATGGAGTTCGGCCTATTGAACAATGATTGCCTTTGGGTGTTCGACGAGGTTCAGCTAATGGGTAGCGCTTTGGCGACGAGCGCGCAACTCGACTCTTTCCGCAACGGCGGCAAGCAGCATGACGGGTTTGGCCGTTACGGTACCTGCAAGTCGCTCTGGATGAGCGCGACGATCCAGCCCGATTGGCTGGAAACGGTCGACCACGCGCTGCCCGCGGAAGCGCCTTTCGGCTTAACCAAGGAGGAATGGCACGACGAGGCGAGCGATCTCGCCAAGCGGCTGTGGGCGACAAAGACGCTCAAGGCAGCGCGCAACCGTCTGGAGAAAAAGCCGGCGCTCTTGGCCGAGGAAATTGCCGAATCGCATTCGGCGGCAAATGGCGACGAAGGCAAGACAATGACACTTGTCGTAGTGAATACTGTCGAGCGGGCAGCGCGGCTTTTTGTGGCGATCGAAAAAATGAACGCGAAGCGGAAGTTGGCAGCCGACTTACTATTGATTCACTCACGATTTCGGCCGCCCGAACGAAAGCAGATCGTCGAGAAGCTGCTTTCCGACCGCCCACCCAAAGGACGAATCGTCGTGTCGACCCAGGTCGTCGAGGCGGGAGTCGACATTTCCGCAAAACTGCTTTTCACTGAGTTGGCCCCCTGGGCGTCGCTCGTACAGCGCTTTGGTCGTTGCAACCGCAAGGGCGAAATCGAAGGGGCGGAAGTGCATTGGATTGATGTCGCCGATGACGACTACGCCCCCTACGAAACGGCCGAACTTGAGAACGCGCGCCAGCTCCTCCAAGGGATCGGCGAATCGCCAGGTACAAACGTCGGGTCGGCGTCCTTGCCGGACGTCGAGTTACCCTACAGGCCTTTGCACGTGCTCCGTCGAAAGGATTTGATCGACTTGTTTGACACGACGCCCGACCTAGCTGGAAACGACATCGATATTTCGCGGTTCCTCCGCGACGGCGACGACCACGATGTCCAAGTGTTTTGGCGCGATGTGGCCGAGACCGTGTCTCCCGACGACATTGACGAAAAGCCAGGCCGGCGCGAGGAACTCTGTCCGGTAGGAGTGGGCAACTTTCGCGAGTTCATTACTAAAGCCAACAATCAAGTCTGGCGCTGGGATTTTCTTGATGAGCGCTGGAGACGGGCGACATACGACATGGTGTTTCCCGGTCAGGTGTTCCTCGTGTCAAGTTCCGCCGGGGGGTACTCCATGGAACTGGGTTGGACCGGCGATGCTGACGACGCGCCGGTCACGCCATTGGCGAGTGAAACGATCAAGGAGGAGCGTTCGACGGAAAGCGAGGCCCTGAGTCAAACGAGGGGCTGCTGGCAAAGCATCGCCGAGCATACTGACGAAGTTTGTGGCGAGCTTGAACGGGTTTTGGATGAATTGGGTGGGGAAGCGCCACGCGCCGCCGTTACAATAGCCGCCCGTTGGCATGACTGGGGCAAGGCGCACCCGTCATTTGAGGCGAAACTACGTCACACCGCTCGAATGTCTGGTCCAGGGCGGGCGATCCGGCAGCGCGCGGGGCAGTTCATCGCCAAGGCGCCGTCCCATGCTTGGCTTCGCCCACACGAGCTCGGGACGGTGATCGATAGCGAGGCTGACCAGCGCCGAAGGCATTTTCGCCACGAGTTGGCTTCGGCGCTAGCCGTTCTGCAATTACCCTCGGAATGCATACCCGATGCACTTAGGGACCTGGTTGCCTATCTCGTTGCCGCCCATCACGGGAAGGTACGGCTATCGATTCGCTCATTGCCTGGTGAGCAACGGCCGCCTTCCATTAATGGCGAGCCGCCGCGGTTCGCTCGCGGCGTTTGGGAGGGGGACACGCTGCCACGTACCGATCTGGGTGGTGGAATCTGGACGTCCGAAATTAAATTGAAACTTGAACCCATGGTGCTCGGCTGCGGCGCTGATGGTTCGCGTTCGTGGGCCGCACGGATGCTGAGCCTTCGTGATTCTTTCGGGCTTTTTCGGCTGGCATTTCTCGAAAGCTTGCTCCGCGCAGCGGATTGGCGTGCCAGCGGCAATGCGGATCGACGTGGAGAAACCCGAC
>DATLQY010000669.1:0-2523 GCA_035534975.1 Pirellulales bacterium | reverse complement strand
GGGGGTTGCACAAGTCAGAGGTAAAGAAGCGTGGCGCGGCCCCGTCTTCGCTGATGGGAACCTGCGGTGCGAGGGCCTGCAGGTACTGAATGATCGTCATGCCACGCGCGGCAGCCTGGGCGGCCAAGCTCCGAGCAGTCTGATCATCTAGTTCGATCTGTTGCACGCCAAAACACTCCTCACTTTTTTCATCGTACCACCAACGGGCGGCGAGTCGCAACCTTGGCCGTGAATCCCTGGGCTCCCACGTCGTTCCGGCGTCGACAAGCCGTTGGTTCAATGGGTTCCGGCAACTGTTTAGGAGCCTGGCCCCCACGCAACTCTGTGGAGCGATTCACCCAGAACTCGTCGCGGCGCGCGGGACCCGCCGAAGCAGGCGGTGTACCTGGCTGCGGCGCAAGAGGCTCCCCGGACGTAGTCCGGACGGAACACGCCAACCCTGTCCGAATCGCGACGCGCAGGTATAACCATGAGAAGGTATAACCACGAAAAAAAAGCGCATCACGGGCGGACATAGCGCGCGGCAGCGATACACTTTGAGCAGCAGCCTGCCATAATGGCAGTCGGCGTCAGCGTAGGGGCCGAGTTCAAAAGCGAGGCCCGCGATCCTTGAGCGAATGGTGTGGGCACGCGCGGGCAATCGGTGTCGCTTTCATCCTTTCTCGCCGACCTCCGGCACATCGTCGAGTACCCAGAGGATGCGCTTTCCCAATGCCGTAGCGTACCGACAAAGCGTGTCGAGCGTGGGATTTGCCTGGTGCCCGCTCTCCAGCCTGCTCAGCGACGACTTGTCGATCCCCGAGCGCTCCGCCAGGTCGCCCAGCGAAAGGCCGAGGGTCTGCCGCGCGTGCTTCAGCCCGCAAACCACCTGACGCATCTCCACGAAAATGCCCAACGGAAACGGTCCGTCATAGTCGCCCGAAGCGTCGAGATCTTCGGGAGTGGGGCGCCAATCCTTGAATTGCTCTCGGATGGCCTTGTGCCGTGCGCGGTCCTCGGCCGTCCAATTCACCTTTCGGTCAGTCTGATTCTTCATGGTTATTGCCTCTGGGTAGCTCGACGACGATGTGCCAGAAGTTCCCCTCTTGGTCGTCCTCCAAGTCCCAAAGGATCTCATCGATCCGCATGGCTACCACCCGCAATGGCACTTCCATCCACCATATCATTTATACTACGCTGTTGGATTTAAGTCAACGCCCGCTGACGATCAACCCTTTCGCGATGTTCTTGTCGGCCGCGCGACCGTTGCCACCCTCGGCATGAATCTTCCCCATCGACTTGAACTTCGAGAAGCGTTGATCGCCGAAGGCGTGTTCCCCCCATGAGCGTTTTCCCAGGGCCGTCGCGTACCGACAAAAAGAGTGTCGAGGGTGGGATTTGCCTAGTGCCCGCTCTCCAGCCTGCTCTGCGACGACTTGTCGCCCCCCAACTGCTCCGCCAGCTCGCCCATCGACAACCCCAGGAAAGGTTCGGGCAGGTCGCCGCGCGCACGCGACAAGGCGGTCACGCTGTTGCCGAGGAAGTCATTCGCAGGCGCTTCCGTGTCGGCTGGCCCAACTTCCAATCCCGCTATCGGCCGCTGGTGGACGCATCAATTTTGTACGACAATATCGCGCAGGGAGAGAACTCATGAATTCGAAAGAGAATCGCGAGCGCGCCTTCTCCATTCAGGGGATCGATGCGGCGCTGCGCCGGGCGGCCCTCAAGGCGCGTGAGCTCGGCGAGCGAACGCAAACGCCCGTCTACGTGATGCGCGAAGGCCGCGTGGTCGATCTTCTAACGGGCACCACCTGGGAACCAATAGCCGGCGAGGATCAGCGATGATCGATCACCGACATCAACAGCGAAGACCGGTTGGTCCAGCAGACGATCGCCGCATACGTCCGCGACAAGCTGGGCTGGGAGTCGTTCTACGCCTGGAATGACGAGCGATTCAGTCCGACCGGCACGGCTGGGGGTTATCCTGAAAGTTTGCGTCTCTATGAGCTACGTCGACGCTGGCGCGTCGACCAATAGGTCGCCGCCCAGGGCCGCCAGCGGCCCGCGTAACACGACGGTAATCCCAAGCGGGCATTTGCCATTCCGGCGGGTGTGCCGTAGAATGATGGACACCCGAATAGCACCTGTGGGAGCGCGGCAATGACGCAAATGGCCCGTTACGATGTTGGCTTGGTTTGCTTAAATGGTCACGGCATCAATAGCAGCGCGGCGTCGAGTCCCGAGTTCAATGCGAAGTGCTGCAAGAAATGTGGCCAACCCGGGGTTGATGCCTGCCTGAAATGTTCGACCAAGATACGGGGGTCGTGCCATATTCCAGGAGTCGTCAGCTTCGCGTCGTGGGACGTGCCCAGCTTTTGCCATGAGTGCGGCGCGGCCTACCCGTGGACCGAACGTCGTTCAGCGGCATTAGTTGAGGCGATCGGCGAGCTGGAGGAGCTTTCCGACGCTGAGCGACAGCACCTGACGGCCTCGGTTCCGGACGTCCTTTCCGATACGCCCAAAACGCAAACCGCCACGGCGCGT
>DATLQY010000668.1:0-3444 GCA_035534975.1 Pirellulales bacterium | reverse complement strand
CTTGGGGTTCTCCTCCGGGTCGAAGCCGGTCAGCGCGGCGGCCGGAATGAAACCTTCCAACAGATAACCATCGACGCGTTTTTCGCGGCGCACCGCCAGTGTGCCCGGCCGCACCGGCTTGGCGTTTTCCCGCGCGCGGTTGATCAGGATCTGCTCGGCGGCCGGTTCGTCTAGCGCGCGGCCGGCGCCGGCGGGCATGAAGATGAACTGCTGGCAGAAACGGCCGGCGCGGTGGATATTGTGGGTGTCGCGGGTGTCGATCCACAGCCGCACGCCGTCGCTGTCGTCGGGCCGGCTCTCGCGGCACCAGGGCGCCTGCCGTTTTCCCACGACTTTCGCCGAAAAGGCCAGCCCCTGCTCGTTCCAGCCGATCTTGAACTCGGCGAAAGCCGACCGTCCGTCCAACTCGACCGGGGTGATCAGCCGGAACGATTCGTCGAGGTTCGCGCCCGCCTCGGTCCAAAGCGGCGACCGGTAGCGGCAAGGGACCGAGAAACGGAAAAGGAAACTCGCAGGGAGAAGGGGAGACATATGTGAGGGGGTGAGGGGATTAAGGGGTGAGGGGTGAACGAGCTTCGTATGGCTCCGGCAGAGCGTCCGCAATCGCTTCCCGCCAACAACCAATGAAGGTGTGATGAAAATCCGACCAAAACGCAGGATCCTCCAGGTACGGATCCATGCCAGGAAACGGACTGTTCATGTTTCAGCCTCCACTTTGGTCATTGGTTTAGGAAGCGAGCAACTCAGGTGAGGACCGTGTTCATTCCAAATCACAAGTGACCAATGACAAGTGACACAACTGACCAATGACAACTGACTACTTCCTCGCCGCGTCCAAGTGTTCTTTCAGAAAATCGGCCAGCTCGCCGTTGGCGATCTCGTCGGCGGCGCGGAACTTGAGCTTGACGACGTCCTTGTCGGCGCGATGCGTCTGCAGCTCGCGCTCGTGCGCCAAGGCGGCGACTCGGCCCAGGGCGAAGCGGTTCTTGGGTCCGGTCAGAACCAGGTCGAGGGTGGCGGGCTGTTTGGTGTGGATCGTGGCCCACGGATCGCCAGGCCCATTGACGAAAAAATGCACCACCTGCTGGTTGTTCCAAAGGAACTGCCCCTGCGGCGCCGTCTCGGCCAGCAGCTCGCACAACTCCTCGAGCACCTCGGTCTCCCAGTGGACCCGCTTGCCCGGCGGAAACCCCTTCCGCGACAAGTGCCATTTGCGGCCCAGCACTCTCCAGGGCATCATGTCGTCGGGCGATTGCTCGACGCGGTCGGTGAACTTATGGAAACCCGCGACCGCCTGCTCGAGGAACCGCCCAAACTCCGGCCGGTCGATCTCGGCGAAGGCATGCACCGCGAGCTGCACCTCCTGCCAGGGACCGCGCAGTTGCTTGCACTTGACCCGAGGCTCGCTGCCGTAGATTGGCAACTCGTGCAGCTCGTTGAGCGGCTTGAGATCCAAACGGGCCGCCAGAGCGTCGCGCTGAAAGGTCCGCTTGGCCACGCGAAACTTCAGCTTGACAAGCCACTCCTCGCCGGTGATCGCGTGGAAAAACCAGCCGTCGGCCTTGCGCTGAGCCGAAATCTCGACCACCGTGCGCGCGTTCCAGTTCGTTTCGCTGAACTCGCCCAGCTCGTGGATTCGGTCGACGATGCTCGCCAGGATTCGTCCGTCCCAGCGGCAAGGATTGCCGTTGCGCCCCACGCGGTCGAGCGTGTGCCAACGGCGGCCGTCGGCCTCCCATGGCATGCGGGCGTCGCGTCCGACCTCGGCGATTTCGAGGTCGCCCGCGCGCTCGGAAGTTTGGGCGGCGAAATCGTGCGGCCGGCGCTCGATGAGCGGCCCCGCGGCCAGCACGCCTGCGAGCATTTCACCGGTGTGCGACCGGTGCCCGGCGGCCACGGCCGTCGTGCCTTTGGCACTGGGCCGGCCCGGCTTGGCCGTGGATGTAGAACGGAATTCATTCCGTTGGCGCCGCGATGACGGAATGAATTCCGTGCTACATTCGGACGGAATGAATTCCGTGCCACGGGCGACGCATTGCGAATAACGAGCGACGTCCTCGGGCGTGCCGGCGACGACGACGTGGCCGCCCCCGTCGCCCGCCTCGGGTCCCATGTCGATCACCCAGTCGGCCGTCTTGATGACGTCGAGATTGTGCTCGATCACGACCACCGTGTTGCCCAGATCGACCAGCCGGTTGAGCACGTCGAGCAGCCTGGCCAGGTCGTCGAAGTGGAGTCCGGTGGTCGGTTCGTCGAGCAGATAGAGCGTTTGGCCCGTGTCGGGGCGCGACAGCTCCGCGGCCAGCTTGACGCGCTGCGCCTCGCCGCCCGAAAGGGTGGGGGCTGACTGACCGAGCCTCACGTAGCCCAGGCCCACGTCGCACAGCGTCGCCAGCACATGGCGAATCTTGGGAATGTTGGCGAACAATCCGAGCGCCTTGTCGCAAGGCATGTCGAGCACGTCGGCGATGTTCTGGCCGTGGTACTCGACCGCGAGCGTCTCGGCGTTGTACCTCTTGCCGCGGCACTCGTCGCACTCGACCCAGACATCGGGCAGGAAGTGCATCTCGATCTTGAGCTGCCCGTTGCCCTCGCACTTCTCGCACCTGCCGCCGGGAACGTTGAAACTGAACCGGCGCGGGGTGTAGCCCCGCAATTTCGCCTCGGGTAACTGCGCATAGAGGGCCCGGATCAGGTCGAAGAGTCCGGTGTAGGTGGCTGGGTTCGAGGTGGGTGTCTGGCCCAACGGCTGCTGATCGACCCGGATCACCTTGTTGATCTTTTCCACGCCGCGGATTGTGTCGTGGGCCGCCGGAAACGTGCCGGCGCGGTGCAGCGTGCGGGCCAGTGAGTTGTAGAGCACGTCCTCGACGAGCGAGCTCTTGCCTGAGCCGCTCACGCCGGTCACGGTGGTGAACGTGCCCAACGGAATCCGCACGTCGATGTGGCGGAGGTTGTTGTGCCGGGCCCCGACGATCTCCAACCATCCGCCGCCCGGCGGTTCGCCGGTCGAGCCCGTAGAACCCGTCGCGCCCGACGCGCCCGTTGAACCCGACGCGCTCGCTCGCTCGCTTGCGGCCGCCGAAACGGCTACGCGGTTCTTGGCCGAGCGGGCAGATGGCGCGGCCTTCGGCGCCCCGTTCTTCCCGTTCTTCACACTCGACGACGACGTTTCGGCGCCGGCAGGCCGCATCCGTCGGTTCGTCGGCACGGCGATCGCCTTCGCGCCGGAAAGGTACGGCCCGGTGACGGAGCCTTTCTGCCGGGCCACTTGGGCCGGAGTGCCGCGGGCGACGATCTGGCCGCCGTAGAGGCCGGCCGCCGGGCCGAAATCGAGCAACTGGTCGGCGCTCTCGACCACCTCGCGATCGTGTTCGACCATCAAGAGCGTGTTGCCCAGGTCGCGCAGCCTCATCAGGGCCTTGAGCAAACGGCGATTGTCGC
>DATLQY010000667.1:0-4132 GCA_035534975.1 Pirellulales bacterium | reverse complement strand
CCTGCCGAAGGCAGGGTCCCGATGGCAGCGCGTGTGATAAAGGCCAGGCGTTGGCGGACAGCACAAGGGCGTCAGCCCGCCGTGCAGGTGTCCGCCGAAGCCTGGACTTGGCTTCAGGATTGGTGGAAGGCCGCGAGATCTGAGCCGCGGCGGCCGCGCATGTCGAGCGCGGGTACGCGTTGCCCCGCGGACCGACGTCGACCGGTAGGAGCCGCCGCCACCGGTTGATTCGACGTAGGAACCGAGTCGCTTCAACGCGACGGCCTGGCCGCGACCCCGTCGTGAATCCATTCCAGCGATTCCCAGAGAGGCGCTGACATGTCGTCCGGCTTGTCCGCCCCCGAGTAGGATCGGATCGGGACCAGGCAGGCGGGATCATTGTGCCGTTGTCGTTGAGCACCGCCCTATTTCGCACTACAATGGTGCTTTCGCGGTCTGGCTTCACGATAGGTGGCATGATGCGGCAAGAAGAATTCGATCCCTATCGTAAGTGGCTGGGCATCCCGCCCAAAGATCAGCCCCCGAACCACTACCGGCTGCTGTCGCTGGAACTGTTCGAGGACGACCCCGACGCCATCTCGAATGCCGCCGACCGGCAGATGGCCCACCTACGAACTTTTCAAACCGGCCCTCACTCGTCCCTTTCCCAGCGGTTGTTGAACGAGTGCTCCGCCGCGCGTCTGTGCCTGTTGAGCAAGGAAAAAAAGGCCACGTACGACGGGGGTCTACGGAAGCAGACGGCTCCGGCTACAAAACCGCCGGCACTGGCTCCCGCGCCACTGGCCCGCCATTACGCACCGCCGGTACCGGTGGCTCCCACGTCGATGCCGGCAGTGGAAGTTCCCATTCGCTTGAGCGATCCCTATTCCGTTCGGCGATCGGTTCGCCGAAAGAAGTCATTTCACGGACCGGTCGTTATTTCGCTGGCTTGCGCGTTGGCAGTGATCCTCGGACTGGTTTTCTGGCAGTCACAGAAAAACCAAGACATGGCTCCATCGACCAGAAAGCAAGCGTCCGCGGTGGTTGTCACTGAAGCCGAAACGGATGCCGACCCAACCGTTTCTCCCGCCGAACAACGTGCCGAAGAATCGGCGAACAACAACGACGACCAGGAGGCCATGGACGGCGAGGAAATCGAAGGTCATCAAGACTCGGTGCCGAGCGATCCGGACGAACCCCCTGGCGAAATCGACGATACGCCTTCGGAGATGCCGCTGGAGTCGGCCGAGGATGAGGAAATGACCGATGGGGCGACTCCCGCCAACCAGCCGGCGGATGAAGAAACGACGGCGGCCATGCCTCCGGAGGAACCGGGGCCGGAATCTGCCGGAAAAAAAAGTCAAACCAAACCGAAACGAGCCAGGTCGGACAAGAAGCCCGCGAAATCCAGACGACCTCGACTCGTTCCGAAGGACGCGATCCTCAACAACGGCCACTGGTACTGGTTCTCGGCGAACAAAGCAACGCCCGAACAAGCCCAGCTCCACGCATTCAACTTGAATGGGCGTCTCGTGACGATCACTTCGGCCGACGAAAACGCCTTCGTCGCCGGGCACGTCAAAGGACCCATGTTGCTCGGAATGTTGAAGGCCAGGGGAGTTTGGATGAATTCCGCCGGGTTTGTCCAGGGGTATTACAATTGGGACCGAGGTCAACCCTCGTCAGCACGGAATGAGATTTACGCCGCAATCCATTCCAATGGCGTCTGGCACGACTACCTCCGGGACACGCTCCTTTACTGCATCGAGTGGGGCAACGAGTAGCATCCCTCACCGCTTCACCGCTCCGAACGCGGCGTAGCAGGAATTCTTGTGCAGCAATTCGACTTCGCTGAAACCAACGGCTCGCAGCAAGCCCAGTTGAAAGGGGACGGAGCGTGGCGTGTCTTCGGCGATGATGCGTTCGTACAATTCCTCTCGAAACGCTTCGCCACCGGCCGCCGTCAGGTACTCGCCGTACCGCCGCCAATGAACCGCCTGAGTTTCGGGCAGGGGACTCTCGACGATATCGAAGATCCAAAACGAGCCGCGGGGTGCGATGGCGTCATGCAGTTTTTGGAAGACGGCTCGCCATTCGTCGTCTGTTCGTAAATGGTGCAACACGGCGGAAGCCAGAACGACGTCGAACCGCCCCATGCCAAACTCAACGTCCCGAATGTCCGCTTGAATCATGTCCAGGGAGCCCGTCGTCTTGGGGCGAACCCGCTGAAAGGCCCGGTCAAGCATCGCCTGGCTGAGATCAACCAAAGTCACGTTGAGGTTCGGCATTCGCTGGAGCAACTTGAGCGTGTAGTTGCCGCCGCCACAACCGACATCGAGAAGATGGGTGGCGTGGGGAGTCGTGACCGCCGCGGCTTCCGCCACGAGATCCATTGCCAACGCCGAATCGACCGCCGAGACCTGACCCGTTTCGAGGTTTGCGTAGCGATCGGTTTCGGCGTCGAAGCGCCGCTGGATTTCTTCTACGGTGGATTTCTGAGTCGTCATTCGATGGCCACAATTGCTCGGCCGGCATCCGCAAAGTCGAGATTGTAGCCGTCGCAGGCCCGGATTTCCACGGTGCCGCCTTCATCATCAAGGGCAATGACGAAACCAAGCTGCGGAAGATGTTCGGCGACCGGAACGTCCGTCGGATGATCGAGCAGCAGCCCAAGCTCTACCTGGACGTTCGGGACGACAAGGGTTGGTTCAAGAGCCGGTTCCCCGAAGGCGTCGATGAGCTTTATTACCGGGTTGGCGGTGTGTTGAAGAATGTCGAGCGGCTGAAATCCCTTTTCGACCTGTTCGCCGAAGTCCTGAACCGCCTTTGCCACATCGGTTCGGCCTACGAGAACGATCCGGGAATCGTTTTGTGACCTCGCTCACTTGAGCGTGAACGCGGCCCAACAGGTCGTGTACTGAGAGGGAACGTCGCTGGTCGCGTACTCCTGATACGTCCAAAACACCGTTGGCTCGGCGGGGTCGATGCAGGTGGTGTTTACCATAGGGGTTCCCCACTTGTCTTTCTTCCAGCCTCGTTCACGGGGCTTCCACAATGGCTTAAGCCAAGAAAATGGTAAGCCCCGTGAACGGGGCTGAATACACAATAATGTGCTCCCGTTTTCCCCGGCATGAATGCCCGGGGCTATGACCGCTTCGCGGGAGGCCCCGTGAACGGGGCGGTGCAGCACTCGCGACTGTGTAGAACAACGAGGGGAGAGCCCCGTCGTGGCGGACGCCACATAAAACATTCGCGATATAGGTCGTCGGACGCGCCGCGCCGCGCAACGTCAAGGTGCCGCGAATGAAGTAGCGACCGCCGTGACGATCAACGGGCCGTAGGCACCGGGACCGAGCAGGCCGCCGCGGCTGGCAAGCGCGTGCTGACTTGGCGAGGTGCCGTGGTACAATGCCGCGCATGGCCGGCCCATGCTTTCAATTCCGGTTGAGCACTTTGCTCTGGATCACGCTGGCCGTGGCCTGCTTCTTCGGCGGCAACCTGGTTGGGCCGCCCGTGAGGGACTGGTATCGCCAGTCCCGCCGCCAGGACTGCATTGAACGGCGCGCCATTGAAATAATGAAAAGGACTCACCCAAACCCGATAACCGGCAATCGCTCCTGACCCGCCCCCCAGTTCCGCCTCCAAAGCCAGTTCAGCGTCAAGCTGGAGATCCGCAAATGCCCTGGAATTTCAACCCAGAATGGACATCGCGGAAGATCACTGATTCGGCACAGCGAATCTTGCGAATGACTTTCGAGCGCAGCAGTGATCGCGGCCTCCACGTTGTGGATGCGTCGTCGATGCCGATGGTGGTCTTATCGTCCATCGTCTTGTGGGAACGCAAGGTTGGTCGCGTTGCCTTGGAACGAATCGGCCTTGATCGCTTTGGTCTCGCCGGCGAACTCGATCGGCTATTGGACGGCAAGGCCGACGAATTCCGGATTCGATTCGATAAAGGGCGAGGAATTCTGGTCTTTGCCAAGACCAACGAACCCTACACGCATTGGGACATTGACGGCGTGCTAGAACCACTTCTATCGCAGGCCGAACGTGAGGCCAGCGGAATGGGGCACAATTATGTTGGATCGGAACATCTCGTGCTTTCCGTAATCGTCCTGGCTGATCCAGTCCTGTCCGGGCTCCTCCAGAAGCA
>DATLQY010000666.1:0-6710 GCA_035534975.1 Pirellulales bacterium | reverse complement strand
TCCTGCGAAATGGAACGTTGTTCGGGTACTCGCCTCGGATGCGGTTCGACCTGGTCGTCAACATCTTCAGCTTGTACTCCGTATTGAAGAACAAGATCACTGTGTTCGGCGACGGAATGCAGTGGCGTCCATTCCTGCACGTCGGCGACTGCG
Source organism: Pirellulales bacterium (assembly GCA_035534975.1). Lineage (GTDB taxonomy): Bacteria > Planctomycetota > Planctomycetia > Pirellulales > JAICIG01 > DATKSN01. The sequence goes on along the minus strand of DATLQY010000666.1, from coordinate 6,557 downwards.
CCCGCGCGTTCATCCATTTCGCGGAAAACCCTCCGGCGGCAGGGCACCATGTGTTCAACATCTCGCACGAGAACATGCGGGTGGTCGATCTGATCGCCGTCTTCCAGGCCATCAACCCGCTGCTGGAAGCTGAATTCCTCCCCACCGAGAACCCTGACAAGCGCGACTACGCGGTCGATAACCGCCGCATGGGCCAGACCGGGTTCCAGCCGTTGACATCGGTCCGCGTGGGCGCCGAACAACTGGTCGACGCGATCGTGAGCGGGTTGATTCCCGACCCGGAATCGATTTACTACCGCAACGCGAAGTGGCTGAAGGAATTGAGCCGTTTCGACGAGCGCGAACATGCCGATGCCTTGAACCTGATGGAAACACTCTCCGGGATGCGTCCGCGTTAGTTCGAGATGGGACCCACGAATCCGATCGAGTTGCTGCTGTTCGCCGGAGGAGGGCACGCCGCCGAGGTCTACTCGTATTTGGCCGATCTCCTTGCGGCCGGTCAGCCGATCAGGGTGGTGGGCGTGATCGACGATGCGCTGCCGCCGGGTGCGTGGGAATCGACGCGCGCGCTCGGCGGGTTCGACGCCCTCGCCGCGGTGGTGGCGGATCGTCCTGGCCCAATGAACTACATCACCTGCGTCGGGAACAACGCGACTCGACGGAAATTGGCGCAACAAGCCGAGGCCTTGGGGCCAAACCTGGTCGCGTGGTCGTTGCGGCACCCGGCCGCGTACGTTGGCCGCTCGGTCGAGATCGGCGCAGGCACGCTGCTCGCCCCCGGCGCCGTCCTTACGACTCGATTGCGGATCGGCCGGCACTGCATCATCAACGTGAATGCGAGCGTCCATCATGATTGCACGGTCGGCGATTTCGTGAACGTCAATCCCGGCGCGACCGTGTGCGGCGGCGCGCGGATCGGCGACGGCGCCTTCATCGGGGCCGGCGCGACTGTGATTCCGGGCCGATCGATCGGCGCGAATAGCGTGATCGGCGCCGGCGCCGTGGTCACCAGAGACATCCCCGCCGAAGTGACCGCTGTTGGCGTCCCCGCGCGCGTCATCAAGACGGGCCGCGCCAGGGAGTGGTGAGTAAGTGAGTGGTGGAGTGGTGAGTGGTAGAAACGAACGTGAAACTCCAGCGGGCAAGCCGCTGGCATTGAGGGAATCGAGATCGAGTCGTTGCGTCTACCACACGCCGGCCGGTATGTGCTGGTCGCGTCGGTCGGTGGGCGAGAGTTGGCACGGCAACATCTTTTGACCCCTCGCCAGCTTGTCTGGCAGGTGAAGCAGTTTTCCAGGCTAGCACCGCAAGCGTGCAAAGCCCGCCGTGCCTCCCGTGGTCCGGCTCCACGCTGCCTGCGGCAGCGTGGAGCCGGACCACGGGAGTGGGTGTGTTGAGATAGATCATATGGAGCGATACCTTAGCCATCCAAACTTCCCGCTCCTGCCGGCCAAGCCGGCGAGGGGGCGGTCGAACCATCACGACTTGCGTAGAACGACGAACCCTCACCCCCGGTACAGCCGGCACCACTCACCGCTCACCACTCGACCACTCACCTCCGGCGCAGCCGACCCCTATCAGGCCGGCGATTCGTATGGGATACTTCTTCACTGTCTGTCCTCTGTGGCTTGTCACGCGTAACGTGTGGCCCCTCCGCTACGGGCGCCTACCCACGGGGACGGAGTGCGCAACGAGTCGAGGAACGAGGTCATCCCATGATGTCACGACCTAATGTAAAAACCATAGCGTCAACGCTCTTGATCGTCGTATGTCTCGCTTTGGGCGCATTTGCAAACGGTTCGGACGAAGGGCCGAATGAGGAGTTCATCGGTCCATTCGCAAGCTGGCTGGATGTGAAACGTGACTTCGGCGCCGTCGGCGACGGAAAGGCCGACGACACGGCCGCCTTGCAGCGCGCCTTGGACGAAATGCGCGAACACAAGCGCGCCAGCGTGCTTTACGTGCCGGCGGGAAAGTACCGCCTCACGCGGACGCTGACGACGGCGCGCAAAGCGCACAAGGACTGCATGGTAAGTTTGATCGGCGAGGATCCAGCCAAGGTGGTTCTCGCGTGGGACGGCGCGAAAGGGGGCACGATGCTCCAATGGGACGCGTGGTACGCCAAGCTCTCGCGGCTGACGCTCGACGGGGCCGGCCGCGCGGGCGTCTGCTTGCTCCATGGCCCGGCCTTTTCGACCTACAACGAGACCAGCGACCTGGTGTGCCGCGACGCCGAGACGGGCATCCTTTTCGGCGAACCCAAGTCGAACGGCCAGGCGGAAAACGAGGTCCTGCGCTGCGGTTTTCTGCGCTGTGGCACCGGCGTCAAGACGGTCAACTGGAACTCGATGGACATCTGGGTCTGGTACTGCCGCTTCGAGGACTGTGAGCGCGGCATCCAGAACGTGATGGGCAACTGGCACGCCTGGGAAAACCTGTTTCTGCGGTCGAAGGTCTGCGACCTCAGCCTGCAAAACCTGATGGCGTTTTCTGTCGTCAACAACACCAGCATCGGCTCACGCTGCTTTCTCGATTTCTCAAGCGGACACACTTGGGGCTCGCCCACCAGCATCACCGGCAATCGCGTGGTCGACCCGACCGGTGACTGGGCCATGATCCTGGGCAACGCCGGGCCGTACCTGGTGGTCGACAACGTCATTCGGCTTGGCAAGAACGCCCGCGGTGTCCGCATGACCTGGGGCGACCAAACGCTGGTCGGCAACGCCTACTCGCGAGAGGGCGCCGTCGAAGAGCGCGGCCGTTTCCGCCGCATCGGCGAAAAGGTCGTCGCCGCAGGCGACATCCCGCAACTGCCACCCACGCTCCCACCGACGCCGCCGCGGCGAAAGCGGAAAGTGTTCGATCTGCCCGCCGGCGCCGGCGGCGCGGCGATTCAGAAAGCCATCGACCTGGCGGCGAAACTCACGGGAGAGCGGCCCGTCGTCCATCTGCCGATGGGGGCCTACAAGATCGACCGCACGCTCGTCATCCCGCCTGGCTGCGACCTCCAATTGATCGGCGACGGCGCGAGCGAAGTCGCCACTCGGCTCGTCTGGGCCGGGGCTGATGACGGCCTCGTCATGCGGATCGAGGGGCCGAGCCAGGTGGCACTGCGCGATTTGCAGATCGCGGCCGGTTCCGCGCGGGCCCTGCTCATCGAGGCCCCGGACCAGGCCACGGGCCGGATCTTCGCCGACCAACTCCATGCCAGCGGTCCCACCGATCCCCCCAGCCAGAAGCAAGGCCGCACGGCCGCCCTGCGCGTGGCCGGTTTCGCGAAGGCGTCGGTTCAGTTCCGCGCCTTGCAAGGCATCGGCAACGCCGGCACGTGGGTCGAGGTCGTCGGCAATGGCGACGAGTCCGACTCGGATCGCACGGTTGACCTCTTTACCGGCGCTACCGGTTCGGCCGCCGGACAGTACGACGTAAGTGAAGGCGGCCGGCTGGTCGTGCGGGGCGTGTACCACGAGAAAAGCTCCGGCTCGCTTTCAGGAATGAACCTCACCGGCAGCGGCCTGCTGTCGATCGACGCCACCAGGTTCTCGTATGCAACGAGCGAAAAGGCACCCACGTTCGCAACCGACGGCTTCCGCGGCATGTTCACGCTGGCCACCTGCATGTTGCTGCCGGTGGAGACCCAAGAGACGTGCCGTTTCGAGCTCCGCGGCGACGGGAGCAAGACCAGTGTGCTGGCGCTGAATGACCAGTTCTGGGTCAACAAGCCCGGCACGTCGGCCGACACGATTTGGATCAACAAGGCCAAACCGCCGGCGCGCGGCGGCCTGATCGGCTCGAACGTCAATACCAACAACAAGGATGCTTCGCCCCGCGGGTTCGAGTTTCTCAACGACGTGGGCGATCACCCCGACCCGGCCAAGTCCAAATTCGGCTCGGGCCCAATTGCCGACAGCGGCGGCGCGGACGACGCCATGATCCTCCGCCACCTCGCCGCGTTACGCACGACCCGCCCGCGCTACCCGACGGGGTCGCGCGCCGGCCAGACCGACATCCGCTTGCACCGCGTGGTCGCAATCGGCGGCCGGGGCGCGACCGTCGAGGTTCGCGCCGCCAGGGCGAGGTGAGTGGTGAGTGGTGGAGGAAGGAAAAGTTAAAAGTGGAAAGTTGAAGGTGGGCGGCCAGGGGCGGGGGCGGACGACAGAAAAATGCCGACAGAAACATGGAACGGACGGCAACGGCAAAAAGATGTGAGGCAAAAAATGACCGTTACGTCGATAATTCTGCCCCAACTTTTTGTCTGAACACCTCCCGTCCATTCGTGCAATTGGTGTGATTCGTGGACCGTCGCGACCGCGTGATTGATTTTTCTGTCGTCATCTTTCTGTCGTCTCCCGCTTCGTCCGTAATCTGTGAAATCCGCCTAATCTGTGGATGAACTACGCCGCCCAACTTTCTCCTTCTCCTTTTTTAACTTTCTCCTGTCTCCTGACTACGCACACCCAACCCGCCGACGGCTACGAACTGGTTCTCGAACCCGGCCGCGCCGAGCGCAACTACTGGAGCGACCTGTTTCGCTACCGCGAGCTGTTCTACATCCTCGCCTGGCGCGACATTTCCGTGCGTTACAAACAGACGGCGCTCGGGGTCGCCTGGGCGCTGATCCGGCCGTTCTTGACGATGCTGATTTTCACCGTCATTTTCGGCCGCGTCGCCGGGCTGCCCAGCGACGGCGAGGTCCCCTACGCCCTGCTCGTGTTGGCGGGTATGCTCCCCTGGACTTTGTTCTCCACGGCTTTGGGCGAGGCGTCCAGCAGCCTGGTAGCCAACGCCAACCTGATCACCAAAGTCTACTTCCCGCGCGTGATCGTGCCGACGGCGGCGGTGGTCGTCGCTTTCGTCGATTTCCTCATCAGCCTGCTGCTGCTCGCCGGGGTGATGGTCTACTACCAGTTCACGCCCGGTTGGCGAGTCCTTACGTTGCCGTTATTCCTGCTGCTGGCGCTGCTGGCGAGCCTGGGGCCGGGGTTGTACGTGACGGCGCTCAACGTCAGGTACCGCGATTTCCGTTACATCATCCCGTTCGTGGTGCAGTTCGGGCTCTACGTTTCACCGGTCGGGTATTCCAGCGGCGTGGTTCCCGAAAAATGGCGGCTCATTTACAGCCTGAACCCCGTCGTGGGCGTCATCGACGGCTTTCGCTGGTGCCTGCTGGGGGAGGAGAGCGCCTTGTACGTACCTGGCTTCGCACTCAGCACGGCCGTTGTCGCGGTCTTCCTTTGGCTTGGCGTCGCCAAGTTTCGTTCGATGGAACGCTCGTTTGCCGACATCATTTGAGAACTGTTGGCACAGCAGCACTTCCTTGTGGAGCTTGAAGATGGCAAAGAAGCGTAAGAAACTGGATCCCACGACGCGCAACGCTGATGGTCGACGCAGCCGCGCGAAGGCCGATGAGAAAACGGCGCCGGCGAACTCGCTCCGGATCAGGCGGGCGGGTCCGAACCACCTCGTGGCCAACTTCGGGCCGGTCGTCATGGAAGTCGTCGAACCCCCGATCCCAGTGCCGAGAAAACGGCCTCGCAAGAACTGAACGAGCCCAACGGATGTTCGCCGCCGGAACCACTCACCACTCACCAGCTTTGTCCGACGAAATCATCAAGGTCGAAGGCCTCGGCAAGAAGTACACGATCGGCACCGCCGCGCCACGCGAGAGCTACACGGCCCTGCGCGACGTAATCAGCCGCAGCGCCCGGGGCCTTTGGCACGGAGCGCGCCGCGCGCTTCGCGGACAAACCACCATCGCACCCCGCCACACCGAAGAGTTCTGGGCGCTCGACGATGTGTCCTTCGACGTGCGCCGCGGAGATGTGTTGGGCATCATCGGCCGCAACGGCGCGGGCAAGAGCACACTGCTGAAGATCCTCAGCCGGATCACGGAACCCACGGCGGGCCGCGTCACGCTACGGGGCCGGGTCGCCAGCCTGCTCGAGGTTGGCACCGGTTTTCATCCGGAGCTGACGGGCCGCGAGAACATTTTTCTCAACGGCGCCATCCTCGGAATGACACGCGCCGAAGTGAAACGCAAGTTCGACGAGATCGTGGCCTTCGCGGAGGTCGAAAAGTTCCTCGATACGCCGGTCAAACGGTACTCGTCCGGGATGTTCGTACGGCTCGCCTTCGCCGTGGCGGCGCACCTCGAGCCCGAAATCCTGGTTGTCGACGAAGTGCTGGCGGTCGGCGACGCGGAATTCCAGAAGAAGTGCCTCGGCAAGATGGGCGAAGTTGCCGAAGCCGGGCGAACCGTTTTGTTCGTCAGCCACAACACGACCGCGATGAAGAACATGTGTACCCACGGCATCCTGCTCAACCAGGGCCAGGTCGTCTGCCATGCGGACATAAGCTCGACGGTCCATCAGTACTCGCTGCTGGCCAACAATGTCGTGACCATCCGGGAATGGGAAGAGTTCAACGCCCCGGGCACGGAGGGAGTCAAGCTTCTCTCGGCGCGCCTGGTCACGGCCCCGCCGGCAAGCCCCGACAATCTGACCGTGGCCGACCCGTTCGCCTTCGAGTTTCGATATCTGGTGACCGATCCCGAGTTG
>DATLQY010000665.1:0-2989 GCA_035534975.1 Pirellulales bacterium | reverse complement strand
GACGTGGCCGCCGACGCCGGGCTCTCGGTCTGGGCCGTCTACAAGGCAAAAAACCGTGTTTTGAAACGGCTGCAGGAGGATTTGGGCGACGCGGCGGAGCTGTAGGGCGAATTCGACAGAAGGCAGTTCTTAGCCACGGATGAAACACAGATGAAACACGGAAAGGTGATTGCAAAGTATCGAGGCACCTGATGGCGCCAACGTCACGATTGCGCCGGACGTAAAGGAGCCCGAACGCGATGAGGATGAGCCCGACATTCGGCCAGAAACGACGCCTAACACGCCCTCTCCAGAAAGCCCAGATACCACCGGGCCTTTCACCGAGCCCGACCGCCGCCCCGCCGAATACGTGCTGTCGATCGGTCGCACGATCAGGATCACGGAGAACGGGACCGAACGGCAGATCGGGGCCGTCGGCGATCTGCCACGGGAAGCGTTTCATCTCACGGACGTGGATTTAAGCCATCATCAGACGGTGAGCGATGCAGGGCTGGCCTACTTCAAAAACTGCAAGAACCTCGGGGGCATTCGCCTGGACAATACCCAGGTGAGCGATGCTGCGTTGGCCGATCTGGCGAGCCTGCCGAGCTTGACCGTTTTGGATCTTACCAACACGCGAATTTCGCAACGCGGACATGATCAGCTCAAGACGGCCATGCCGAATTGCGAGAGTGCGGACTACCAGGAGATGCCCGACGGCACGGACTTCGGCGCCGACGTGACGCGAATCTTGAAGCAGGGCGATTGAGCGGCATGCTCGGTCCAATATGGCGCCAGGACCTTCGCACCGACCATCCATCGCCTGAATCAAAGTTGCAGCCGTGAAATGAGCTTCGACCCCTATTACCAATGGCTTGGCATCCCGCCGAAAGATCAACCGCCGGACCATTACCGGTTGTTGGCGCTGGAGCCCTTCGAGCCCAATCTGGACGTGATCGACAATGCGGCCGACCGGCAAATGGCCCACGTACGGACGTTCCAGGCCGGCAATCACTCGGCCGAATCGCAGCGATTGCTCAACGAGATATCGGCGGCACGCGTTTGCCTTTTCAACCCTGATCGGAAGGCGGCATACGACGCCACGATGCGCGCACGCCAGGCGGCCGTGGTGGCGCAGGCGACCGTGGCCACACCATCAGCGGCGTTGGGCCCCGGCACAGTGCTCGGAGGTTACGAGTTGCTTGAACGCGTGGGGACCGGCGTCATGGGCGACGTCTTCAAAGCAGTTCACCGCCGCATGGGTCGAATCGTGGCGATCAAAGTCCTCAAACCGGCGGTCATCCACTCGCCCGAAGTCGTCCGGCGTTTCGAGCGCGAGATCAAGGCGACGGCGATGCTTTCACACCCCAACCTGGTAGCCGCACTGGACGCCGCCGAGGACCAGGGCCATCACTACTTGGTGATGGAATTCGTTCCCGGCCTCGACCTGGCAACCATGTTGCAGCAGCAGGGGCCGCTCTCCGTTACGCGAGCACTCGACACCATGATCCAAGTCGCGCAGGGACTTGAGTACGCACATGCTCGTGGCGTCGTCCACCGCAACATCAAGCCCGGCAACTTGCTGGTCGCTCTCGACGGCGCCGTCAAATTGCTCGACCTTGGCCTGGCAAGGATTGACGAACCGGCGGGCGATGGTGAGCCGTTGACGCGCGAGGGCGTGGCGCTGGGCACGGTCGATTACATGGCGCCCGAGCAGGCCCAAGACGCCAGGCATGCCGGCCCGCGTAGCGATATTTACAGCCTCGGATGCACGCTGTACCGAGTGCTCACGGGGCGGCCCCCCTACGACGGAAAAAACCTCGTCCTCAAAATGCTCGCCCACCGCGAACAACCCATCCCTTCGCTGGCAGCGGCGCGGCCCGATTTGCCGCCCGCATTGGACGGTGTGTTTCAGCGGATGCTGGCCAAGGACCCACGAGAACGCTTCCAATCAATGACCGACGTCATCCGTGCTCTGGAGGCGTGCCGAGCGCAAGACGCAATGCAGCAAGGGGGTAAAGCATTGGTACGCCCAATTCCGATCAGCGGGATGCCACCGGCACCTTCATCTCCCGCCACGACCTCGAGCCGGATGGTTGCCAAGCACCAGCGTAGCGTTTCGCGGCAGCACCAGGTGCTCTTGATCGCCTGTGCGACCGCGCTGGCGGTCGTGGCGGCTGCGGCCATGGCGTTGTGGTTGATCCGCTAATGCGTGTGATTGGCGATCCATGTTTGCAACTGCTTGTAATCGGTGTACCCCACGCGATCGGCTAGGAGATTTCCGCGGTCGAACAAGAGCAGTCGCGGGATCGAGGTGACGCGGTAATGATGGGCCAGCTCGGGATGCTCCGCGATCTCGATACGCACGACCCTCACCCGGCCCGAGCTTGCCAGCTTGTCGAGCTCGGGGTCCAGCATTCGGCACGGTCCACACCACGGGGCGCCGAACTTCACCAACACCGGCTCCGTCCGCTCAACGACGGCTGTTTGAAACCAGCGATCGGCGGGCGGCTTGACAGGGGTCTTGGTAATGAAAAAGTACCCCGCCAGGCAAAGGCCGATCAACACCAACCCATTGAACTTCGAATCGAGACCACCCATAAATACCTCCGCTGAAGCGACAGCGCGACGAAAGCCGCGGGCGTCAAACCGATCGACGCCGCGGCGACACAATTTTAGGTCGCGGACGGCGCGCTGGTGTGCGAGTCGCTTTTGACGCGGTAGGAGTTTTCCGGCTTGCAACGCCGATTGTAGCGGCGATTCGACATCGGCAGGCCCCATTTGGCACAGGGTGTAGGGTGGGACAAGCTCGCCTCTGGCGAGCGCCGGCCCACCAACGGGGTTGCCTGCCATCGACCCTCGCATGCGATAACGGATGCTGGGCTGGCGCTGGCTGCGCCATCTTGACCCACCCTACAACGCTTAGGGTTACTCAATAGCCTGTCGCGGCCAGGCCGTCGCGTTGGGGCGACTCAGTTCCACGTCGAACCAACCGGTGGCGGCGTCTCCT
>DATLQY010000664.1:0-4049 GCA_035534975.1 Pirellulales bacterium | reverse complement strand
GACGACGCCGACCATCGCTGGTACGATCCGGCCGTCATCCGCTGGGAAAGCGAGGATCCGCTCGGGTTTGTGGCAGGCGACCCGAATGTGAGTAGGTATGTTGGGAATGGGACGACGGACGCGCTCGATCCGACTGGGCTTGCTGATAAGGCCCCAAAGCCGAAGCCCGGCGCCACGGCCGCAGACGCGGAACCGCTCGGCGGCGGCGACAAGCCCGAAAACCAATGGTACATCACGGCAAACGGCTATATCGCATTCTATGATCCCGAAACCGGTTTTACCTTTGTCATCAAGCCCATTTCGGTGACGAGGCCCAAGCCCTTGGGAGGTGGCGCGTCCACAGGCACGGCCGTCGGCTACATCCTCGACGGAGACGGCAATGTCGTGGCCCAGTTCGGTGTGACCGGCCCACCAAAGCCAAGTGGGAACATTCCCATTGGCATTATTTCGATTCCGAAGCCGCCTGAGAACGGGGCCAAGCCTGGGCCTGTGACGATCTCGCCGCCCGATACCAATAAGCCGGGCGATCCACAGACGATTGGGGTCAGCGCGGAGCTCGAAACGGCGATTGGTAACTTAGGAGTTGAACTTGGCACGGAAGTCGGCGGAAATGACGGGGGTGGTGTGAAGCCTATCAATGGAGCCGAGATTTCAGTGGGAGTGTCGATTCCGCTGCCCTCTGGTGGTTCGAGCGCTGCTGCCCAAGAGGCCCAGAACCAGATGTACCAAATGTTGAAAATGACGTATGACTTCCTCATTAAAACCCAAAAGGAAATCCAGGCCAAGTGATGATTTCGGGTCGGTATCGCGCGGCGACGATGCGCTCGCGGCCGGGTGGGGGCGCCTGAGCCGCCCATGATTAGGCTATGGAGGCACGGAAGCAGATGACGTTCTTATTGGGCAGCGCGTTCGGCGGCAGGCTGAGGATCCGCTTCCACTACCGCCTTAGAACACTGTTTGCTTTCGTATTCCTAACGAGCGTGCCGCTCGCCTGGTGCGCGGCGAAGTTTCAGATGAAGCGCGCCGAGAGGCACGCTGTCGCTCGAATACGCGAACTCGGCGGCGGCGTGTGTTATGATTGGCAGCCGGCATTGGGATTCCTCGCGTTCGAAGATTGGGAAGCCAGATCCGACCACGTCGATGAGCCTCGGCCGCCTGGACCTGGGTGGCTCCGACAGCTTCTTGGCGATGACGCTTTCACCAGCGTGGTGGTCGTCTATTGGCCCCACTCCAGAATCGACTCGAGTTCGGCCGAGGCGATAGCAACGTTTGGCCACCTCAGATCCCTGATTCTTTTTGACTCGACGATCACGAGTGAAGGGATGGCCCACCTCGTGGGATTGCGACACCTCAATAAACTGGAGCTGCAGGGCACGGCAATTGATGACGTCGCCATGCGGCACATTGGACGCCTGAAGTCGCTCTCGGAATTGCGGTTGGACGCGACACGGATCACCGGAGTTGGGCTCGCGAAGCTGGCCGGCCTCGCGCGGCTAGAGCATCTCCACCTGAACGGCACCCGGATCGACGATCAATCTTTGCGGCACCTTTCGCGCATGACGCGGCTCGTCCATCTCGAGCTTGACGACACGCGGATCTCGGACGCGGGGATTGCGCACCTGCGAGGGCTGGAGCGCCTCGAGTCACTTAGCCTCTGCCGCACTAGTGTCCACGGCGCCGGACTGTCGGCCATTTGCCACTGTTACGAGCTTAAATTACGGGAGACGCCGCTTGACGATGCAGCGCTCGCACACCTGAATTCCGTTTGCGGACTCGCTATCTTGGACTTGGCACATACGCAGGTGACCGGAAGCGGATTCGCGGATTTGGTCGTACCAACTCTTCGCTCCCTTAACGTTTCGTACTCGCCGATTACACCGGCAGGGCTCCTTTGCATCGGGCGTCTCACATCGCTAGAATCCCTTAATTTGGACCATACGTGCGTTGCAGACCCGGATGCGCCCGCCATCGAGGGCCTACACCTCGGCTATGCGTCCCTCGACGACACCCGCCTGACACCGATCGGAATCAAGCACTTGAGGCGCATTTGGTGGGAGAATCTTCAGGCTTTTGATCCTGGGAGCGATCAGGATAATTGATGGATATCGCGGTCACAATTGGCGTGAATTCCGATCAGAACGAAGAGACGTCAGACGGGTTCGCGGAGGAATTGGGTAAAAAAGCCGAAAACGCAGTGAGGCCATCTTGCCTCACGTCAAAGATCATCGCCAGGCGGTCGTGCCCTGGTCCGAAGGCATCGTGCCGCATGAATAAGAACGGAGTTGCGACTTGCGACCGCGCGGCAAAACCGAACGGTTGGAGGCTACAATCCAGTCTGCGCGTGCTGCTCGGCTTGGTGCTGGCACTCAGCCTGCCGTTTTTCATCGGTTTCTTGAAGCTTGACGAAAAGCGGCGCGAACGCGCTTTCGTCGCGGACGTAAGGAGGATTGGGGGACACGTAGTATACGAGTACGAGCGCGACGCCGACTCCGGTCAAGCGCCAGGCCCCGCCTGGATTCGGCGAGCGTGTTTTCGCGGAGATTCTGTCGGTAAGCGTCTTCCAAAACCGCAACATTGACGACGCTCGTTTCCTCGCGCTCGACCTCCCCGCGCGCATACCCGACTTCTGCCTCATGGGCACGTCCCTGACGGATCGGGGTCTCGAGGCCCTCAAGAGGATCAAGGTGGTGGAGACCCTGTCCCTCGGCAATGTCGCCGTAACGGACGCCGGGCTCTCGCAAATCGAACACCTGACGGCGCTCAGGATGCTCTATCTCGGCAGAACCCAGATCACCGACGCGGGGTTGGTCCACCTGCATAACCTGAAGCAGTTGACCGACTTGGACGTTCAAAGCACGCGGATCTCGGATGTTGGTCTTCTCGAGTTGGAGCGGGTAAAATCATTGCAGCGGCTTAACATCCACGAATGCAATGTCACGTTAGATGGCGTTCGACGCTTTCAAATGGCGGTTCCCAGTTGCGACGTTACCTGGCTCATCATTAGTTCGCGGCAGGAGCTCGAGGCCTGGCGGAAGGATGGCGATGAGGGGGTTCTTGAGTTCCGTCGCACGCACGATCCGACGGACGACAGGCGTGCCGTGCCTTTCGTCATCCGAAGCGATTGAACCCCGTAAGGTCAGAGGGGGTGTGAAGCCTATCAAGCACCCGCGCAGTGGGTCGCGGACAAGCCGAGGGCATCTTACGGCCTTGATCGTAAGCTTGCCGAATGCTAGCTGCTTCGTGGTCGGCAGCAATGGGGGAACGATCAACGCGTCCACCACGGCTAAAAGGGGGGATTGGCAAGCGTAGGCGCATCTCGGAAGCCGCCGGTTGTTGACCGGTTCAACTGTGGCGCGCGGTTTAGGCAGCGCGGCGCGACGTGCGCGGACGCGCGGGCAGGGAGCTGTGCTCCAACAACCACGAAAAGAGTTCTCGCGGCCGCACGCCGTAAAATCGCTCCGCCGCCGTGCTGTCATCGTTGCGCGATACCAGGTAGTTATGCACTACGGTCAAGCTCAGCAACTTCCGTGCAGTCAACTGGTGCAACGCGTGGTGCGTTAGCGACAACTGACCGTTTCGCCCCTCCACGCAGGAACTGCTTCGCTGAAAGAGGTCGGCACACTGCTGGGCCTTGGAACGGAAAAACGGGAAAAACGGGTCAAACGGGAAAAACGGGTCAGAACGATTTGATTTTTGCTGACCCAGGAGACTGACCGTGACGGCCGCGTGACCGATTTCACTTACGACAACGACGGCCGAGAAGTGGATGAGCGGCGGCACGGCCATCTACACCATCGCTTACGCCTACAACGCCGATAGCGCCGTCACGTCGGCCTCCGACCCGGACAGCTCGTACGCTTACACGTATAACGGCCTCGGTGAGGTCACCAGCCTCACCAACTCGGGCACGCCCAACATGCCCCACGTCGTGCTGGCCAGCCAGTTCGACGCGATGAACAACCGTACGCAGCTCACCGCCGCGGTGGCGGGCACCGCCGACTTCCTCAACGCCTACACCTACGACGCCGACCAGAACCTGCTGCAAGCCA
>DATLQY010000663.1:0-6050 GCA_035534975.1 Pirellulales bacterium | reverse complement strand
TCGAGGTGCTCGGTCATCGAGGCCACGACGTAAGGGGGAGAAATCGTCGCCTTCTCACCGATCGGCAAGGCCATGTCGACATAGGCGTACCTGCGCTGTTGGGGGTCGAGGATGAACTCGTGCCGCTTCGTGTCGCGCATGGACTGGATCACGCGCTCGTTCGTGACGCCGGCCGCCACCACGCAGTCGTCGACCATCTTGTTGCGATCTGCCGCCCAGTCGGCGGCGCCCACGGGCAAGGCGAAGGGGCCGGCGGCGGCGGCCAGGGCGGCAGCGACCGCCACGTGCCAATTCGCCGACCGTCGAAATGCAAAATGCGAAATGCAAAATGCGAAATGCGACATGCGAAGGGGCGTCTCCGGTCGGCCGGTTTTGCATTTCTCAGTTCTCATTTTGCATTGCTCCCGCCGCGGACGAGCACCAAGGCCCGCGTTCCCCGAACGTCAACGACCAGCGAACCGCGCCGCTGGCTCACGCGATTTCCATCTGGTCGACGAACCCCTTCAAGCTGCGCGCCCGGATCGGGTGCTGGAGCTTGCGGACCGCTTTGGCCTCGATCTGCCGCACGCGCTCGCGGGTTACCGAGAATATCTTGCCCACTTCCTCCAACGTGTAAGAATACCCGTCGGCCAGCCCGTAACGCAACCGGAGAATCTCGCGCTCGCGGTAATTCAGTTCCGCCAGCACGCCGGCGATGCGCTGTTTGAGCATCTCCTGCGACATGTCTTGCAAAGGATCCTCGTCGCGGTGGTCCTCGACGAACTCGCCGAAGAAGCTGTCGTCGTGGTCGCCCACCGGCTGGTCGAGCGAGAGCGGCTGGCGGGTCATTTTCATCACGCAGCGCGTTTCTTCCAGCGTCAGGCCGGCCGCGGCGGCCGTCTCTTCGACGCTCGGCTCGCGGCCCGTCTGCTGCACAAGGTCGCGGGTCACCGCGCGCACTCGGCCCATCGTCTCGATCATGTGGACCGGCAGGCGGATGGTGCGGCTCTGGTCGGCGATGGCCCGCGTGATGGCCTGGCGAATCCACCAGGTGGCGTAGGTCGAAAACTTGAAGCCGCGGCCGTGTTCGAATTTGTCGACCGCCCGCATCAGGCCCGTGTTCCCCTCTTGAATCAGGTCCAGAAAACTCAGTCCCCGGTTGCGGTAGCGCTTGGCGATCGAGACGACCAGCCGCAGGTTGCCCGCCGAGAGCACCCGTTTGGCGGCGTCGTACTGCCGTTGGTAATTGGCGGTGCGGTCGGTGCGGCTCCGGAGCGTCGACGGACTTTCCAGCGTGATCCGCATCAGGAACCGTAGGTCGCGGCGCAACTCGGCGATCTTCTGGGCGGCGTCGCGCTGGCGGCGGAGCTCGCCCAATTGGCCGGAAAGGTCGTCCATCCGGCGGCTGATGTCGCGGAGCTTTTCCATCAAGGGCTGCAAACGCTGCGTGCGGAGGTTGAGCTCCTCGACCAGGCGGACGGCCTTGTGCCGGCGGAGCACGAGGCGTTTCCAGGCGGCGCGGCGCTCGCTCATGCGGCGGCTCTTGCTGATCGCCGTGGCGAAATCGCGGCGGTTCTGCCGCAGCAGGTGGTCGAGCGTGCGCAAGTTCGGACCCAACAGGCACATGGTCTGCTTCTTCTCGACCGCGTCGGTCACCGAGACGTCGACTGTGCGATCGAGCCGCAGCTCGCCGTCGCGGACCTTTTTCAACAGCGTCACGGCGCCTTGCAGGATGAAATCGTTGCCCAGCAGGCTCAAGCGGTACTTGCGGCGGGTGCGGTCGATCTGCTTGGCCGAGGCCACTTCCTCCTCGCGCGTCAAGAGCGGGATCTCGCCCATCTGCATCAAGTAAATCCGCACCGGATCCTCGATCCGGTCGTCGCCGCCCGTGGTTTCGAGTTCCTGATCGCCGTAGTGGTCATCCTGGTCGTCCAATGCGTCGGCGTCGTCGTGCTCCACGGCGTCGATCGGATCGGTCGCCGCCAGGTCGTCGCCGGCGTGGTAGGCCGTCTGCTGGGCGATCGGCGCCTCGTCCTCGAAATCAAGGCTTCGCGACTTCGCGCGGCCGTTCGCGCCGGCTTCCGGACGGGTTTTTCGCGGAGTGGGGGTCGACGAACGTCGCGAGGCGGTCTTGCGTTTCTCGATGGCTCGCGGGTTGACTTTGGCCAAGGTCGTCTCCTCATCGGGGCTGCGGTGGTGGCGATACGGCAGGCGGAACGATCGTGTCACAAGTGCCTCAGGTCGTTCGGCCCGATGCTTCGGCTAGGAATGCAGTTCCGGTGCCAAGCGCCGCCGGGCGAGCGGAGCGGTTCGCCGTAAGTCACTTAGCCGCAAAGAGTAGCGTTCAGCGGTGAGAAGTTGCCTTCCGTTTGAATAACCGCCCCATGATGCGTCGAGGCAACGTGCCCTGACCGCCGGCCGTGGCGTTTCGTCAACACTGCGGGAGAGCCGCTTTACGTCGCGGAATTCGGCGCCGGTGGGGAGGAACCGGCGCGTCTGAAGTCTGGCGAATTCAGCTATGTCGATTCTTGCGAATTCAGCAACGGGGCATCCTGACACATTTTCGCGGCGCGTGCAAGGGCTTCCTTGATTTGAGCGGCGCGGGTCCGCCTTAACGCTGTTCCGCTTAAAGCTTGCACGACTCCTTCGCTGGTGTTAGCCTGGGCATCAGGCGGCCCGTGACCGGAACCATCGGGCCGCCGGGCGTTTCAGTCACATTCGTGATTTCCCCGCTTTCGATGGAGGCTGGTATGTACGGCGCTTGGGCGTTTGGTCGTGTGTCGCTTCTCGGATGGCTCGTGTTCCATATCGTCAGCGGCGGTTGGGCGCGGGCCCAGGAGGACGGCGAGGCCCGCGACGTCGATACCACGTTGGTGGCCGATGTCGGGACCGCGCCGGCGCGGTTCGACAAGGCGCTGGCCAAGATCACGAGCGTCGAATTCGCCGACACGCCCTTGGTCGAGGCGCTGGCCTCGCTTGGCGAGCGCCACGGTGTGCAAATCTTGCTTGACCCCAAGGGCCTCGAAAACGCCGGGATCGACGCGCACTCGCCGGTGAAGTTGGCGGTCGACGGCGTGCGGCTCGAGTCGGTGCTGGCGCTCGTATTCCGTCCGCTCGAGCTCGATTGGAAAATCGAGAACGATCTACTGCTGGTGACCGCCAAAAGCGAGGCTGAGAACCTGCTGGAAACGAAGGTTTATCCGGTCGCCGAATTGCTGGCGGCCGCCGACGACCGCGGTTTCGACGTCGCCGTGCTGAAACAGGTGCTCACCAACAATTCGCACCCTGAAACGTGGGACGAAATGGGAGGACCGGGCACCATCGCCGCCCTTGGCGAAGTGCTAGTGATCAATGCCGAACGCCGTGTCCATGCCGCGATCGCGGCCTTGCTGGCCGAATTGCGAAGGGCCTACAGCCTTCCATCGAACGACGCCGAGACGGTTTCGCCCTCGCTGGCGGCCGTGCGGCGGGCGCTGGCCACCCACGTGACGTTCGAGTCCGAACAACTCACGTTGGGCGCATTGATCGACGCCATCCGGGAGAAATCGTCCGTTCAGGTCTTGCTGGATGAAAAGGCGGTCGCCGAAGCCGGCGCAAGCGCTGAGAGTGAGGTCCCGACGCTGCGACTCGCCGGAGTGACCTTGGCCGCCGCTCTCACTCGGTTCTTGCAGCCGATGGAGTTGACCTGGATCGTTCGCGACGACGTGCTCTGCGTTACTTCGGAATCGGAGGCTGAAAGCTCGGTCGTCACGAAGGTCTATCCCACCGGTGGCCTATTTGGCTCGGCCCCGGGCGGCACGACGCAACATGCCCGGCTGAAAGACGTGATCACGACGACGATCGTGCCCGCCGGTTGGGACGAAGTGGGCGGACCGGGCACGATCAGCGTGGCCCCACAATTGCTCGTGATCTCGCAGACGCGCGTCGCTCATGAAGCAATCGACGACTTGTTGAGCAAGTTGCGCGCGACGAGCAAGCTGGCCGCCGCCGGCACTGGACGCCCGCCCGCCGAACCGGTCCGACAGGTCGTCTATCGCATCGTCGGCGTCTCCAGCAGCGACCTGGTACGCGCCATCAAGGTGCTGGTCGAACCCAACTCGTGGGAGCAGGGCAAAAACGGCGGACGCGGCATGATTCTGGTCGTCCGAGGCGACGCGGCCAAGGCAGCCGACGCACCAGACGACAAGAAACCCGACGACAAGAAGCCCGACGAGAAAAAACCTGACGAGAAAAAACCTGACGAGAAAAAACCTGACGCCAAAGACGGGAAACCCGACGACAAAGGCCGGAAACCTGATGGAAACGAGGGCAAGCCGGCGCCGAAGGCCGCGGTCCGTCCATTACCGCCGCAGCCGACGTTGCTGATCATCCGGCAGACCGACGAAGGGCACCGTCAGATAGTGAAGCTGTTGCAGGAGCTCGGCCAAGGTCAGCCCAGAGTATCGCTGACCGGGAAAGCCTTTTTTTGACCATGAGCCGTAACGCGGGTCGGCTCGTGCAGAACGGCACGAAAGGCGATATGATGTGCCTGGCGGATGAACGACTGGTCGCTCGGCCGGCGTCTGCCATGCGAGTCGTGGGGAAGTTCGGAATTCTCACGAATTCCGCTACAACCATCTGTTGGCGGTAATTTGTTTTTCTGCCGCTCCCCATTGCGAGCGACTGCGAGGCACCGCGTGGGAGTGTACGAAGAGCTGGGTCTGACGCCGATCATCAACGCCTCCGGCGCGGTCACGCGATTGGGCGGCGCGCCCATGCCCGCCGAAGTGCTGGCGGCGTTCCACGAAGCGGCGGGGCAGTGCGTACCGCTCGAACGACTACAGGCCGCCGCTTCCCGAGTCATCGCCGAGGTCACCGGCGCCGAAGCAGGGCTGGTCACGGCCGGCGCCGCCGCGGCGCTGACGTTGGGCACGGCGGCGATCTTGTCGGGCCATGACCTGAGGCGGATGGAGCTCCTTCCGCACTGCGACGGAATGTTTCCCGATGAGCTCGTCGTCGCGCGCGAGCAACGCAACGGCTACGATCACGCGGTTCGCGCCGCCGGCGCCAAGTTGGTCGAAGTGGGGTTCCACGAAATCGTGGCCAACGCGGGCGTGCGGCGGGCCGAGGCATGGGAATATGAGGCGGCGTTTTGTCCGCGAACGGCCGGTGTGCTGTACGTTTTTTCGCCCGACTCCCAGCCGTCGCTGGCCGAAGTGGTTGCCAAGGCCCACGCGCGAGGGCTGCCGGTGCTGGTCGACGCGGCGGGCGAGCTGCCGCCGCGGGCGAACCTGCAGACCACCGTCGCCGCCGGAGCGGACCTGGTGGCCTTCAGCGGCGGCAAGGCGATCCGTGGACCCCAAGCGACGGGCATTCTCTGCGGACGGCGCGACCTGGTGGGCGCCGCCGCCGTGCAATTCCTCGACATGGACGACCACTTCGAGCTTTGGGAGCCGCCCGAGGAATTGATCGACAAGTCGCGTTTCGCAGGGCTGCCGCGGCACGGCATCGGTCGCGGCGGCAAGGTCTCGAAGGAACAAATCGTCGCCCTGCTCGCCGCGCTAAAGCTGTTTGCCGCCGGAGCGTTCGACCAGGACATCGAAGCGCACCGCCGCCGCTTGCGGCGGATCGTCGAACGTATGGCCGGCGCGGCGGCGCAATGTACGCTCGTCGATACCCGCGACGGCGAAAGCCTGCCGCTCTTGGAGATCGCCGTCGACGAGGCAGCCTTGGGCCGCTCGGCATTCGACGTCTGCCGCCGGCTTCGCAACGGTTCGCCCCCCTGTTACGTCGGCCACGGGCAACTGCGCGAGGCGAAGCTGGTCGTCAATCCGCTGCACCTCGACGACGAACGGGCGGAGAAACTGGCCAAACGGTTGCGTGAGGAACTGACTCCATGAAGATTTCCGGCAATGAAATCCTGAAGCGTCTTGGCGCCGGCGAACCCATTGCCCAGGTCGCGGCGACGGCCGGGATCGAGCGCGATGAGTTCGATCGTTGGTGGAAAGCTGAAATCGCCGGTCGCGTGCCGGCGGCGGATGGCAAAAAGCGCGCGACCGTCGGCGCCGCGGTCGAAATCACGCGAGATCAGT
>DATLQY010000662.1:0-3240 GCA_035534975.1 Pirellulales bacterium | reverse complement strand
CCGGCTGGTGGGGCAGGTTTCCAAGGGTGCCATATACATCGCTATGGCCCCGTGGAAACCTGCCCCACGGGCCCAAGCCACCGCGCGAGTGTCGTTCTCGACCGGCGAACAGTATATTCTCCGCGCCGCGGCGGTTTTTGCTTTGGATCGTGACTAGTGGTTTAGAGGACGAACGTCCCCACCCACCTGAAACCGAGTTCGACTTGAGGCCGCCTCCATGACGATCCTTCGCCCCTACCATGACCCCAAGACCGGAAATGTCCGCCGCGTTTACGTCCGTCGTCCCCAATTGACGGCCAAGCTCTGGTTCGAGAAATCCAAGTCTTGGGACGCTGGCTTTGAGGTGCGGTTCGATTCCACACGGGGACAATTCAGCCTGGATAGCACCGCCGGCGAGGCCACCCACGTTGCCGAGGCCCGCGCCGCCCTCGGCGAGGCGGGACTGGACATGACGACATGTACCTGGAACGACATCGTCGAGCGGTGCAAAGCGCAGGCCCCGCGTTCACGGTCCTTGGTCGAACGGGTCGCCCGGTTTCTGCCGTTTGGTGGGCGGCGGCTGGCTTCGTGACGGCTGGTGGGCGGTGCCCACCCTACAGCTGCAATCATCCTAGGGGCAATGTAAAATGCAAAATGTGAAATTAGAAACGGGGAATCGGACGGTCCATTGACCGGTTTTGCATTTCTCATTTCTCATTTTGCATTGTTCTTCGCCTGGAACCACCGACGGTTCCAAGCGCACTGAGTTGCAAGCATGCCCTCCGAATCCGGCCATTTGTTATCGCAAGCCCAGCAGGGCTCCCAAGCCGCGCAGGGGGCCTTGCTCGAAAAATACCGGACTTACCTGCAACTGCTTTCGCGCGTCGAGATCGGTCGCCGCTTGCAGACCAAGGTCGACGCCTCCGACGTGGTTCAAGACACGTTTCTGGAAGCTCACCGCAACTTCGACAACTTCCGGGGTGGCAGCGAGGCGGAATTCGTCGCCTGGCTGCGCGCGATCCTGGCCGCCAGAATCGCCAACCTGGTGCGGCACTATCTGGGCACCCAGGGCCGTGATCTGCGACGCGAGCAAGGGCTGAACATCGACTTGGACCAATCATCGCAGATGATCGACCGAGGGTTGTTGGCGCTTTCGAACTCGCCCAGCCAGCAGGTCGCCCAGCGCGAGCAAGGCCTGGTGCTGGCCGACGCCCTCGAAAAGCTGCCCCCCGATTATCGTGAAGTCGTGGTGCTGAGGAACTTCGAGGAGTTGACGTTTCCTGAAGTTGCCCGCCGCATGCAGCGCTCGGAAGACAGCGTCCAGAAACTTTGGGTGAGGGCCCTGGTGGGCCTGCGGCAAATCATGCAGGAGGTGTCATGAACGAGCCCGACATCAGCCAGACCGAGTTTGACCCGTCGAGTTCGCCCGATGCTTTTCCCGCCGGCGCACTCCCCGCCGGCGGTGCCGCCCGCGACGCGCTTGACGATCCGCGCGTCGTCGAGGTCGTCGGCGAGTACCTCGAGCGACTGGAGCGGGGACTGGCCCCCGACCGTGGCGAGTACCTGAGGCGCTACCCGGAGTTGGCGGGACCGATTGCCCAATGCCTGGAAGCCCTGGAACTCGTGCGCGCCGGGACGCCGCGGGCGACCGCCGCCGCCGATCGCGCCGGCGCCGTCGGTCACGTCAGCGAGCAGGCACCGCGTTCACTTGGCGATTTCCAGATCGTCCGCGAGCTGGGCCGGGGCGGAATGGCGGTCGTCTACGAGGCCATGCAGTTGTCGCTCGGCCGGCGCGTCGCGCTGAAGGTGCTGCCGTTCGCCGCCACGTTCGACGCGCGGCAGTTGCAACGCTTCAAGAACGAGGCCCAGGCGGCGGCCCTGTTGCACCACACGAACATCGTGCCGATCTATGCCGTGGGGTGCGAACGCGGCGTTCATTTCTACGCCATGCAGCTCATCGAAGGTCAATCGCTGGCCGTGCTAATCCGCCAATTGCGCGTCCAAGCCGGGCTGGCGCCGGGCGCCGCGGAAGGCAAATCGGCGAGCGGCCAGCGAGGATGCTTGGGAAGCGGCGCCGATGCGTCCTACGCCGACGTCCTGGGTGCCACAGACCCCTACATGGGAGGCATATCGCCAACCACCGCGCCCGGCGCCGGCGGGCACTTGCGTTCGCTGTCCGACGTTACCGTGAGCGTCACGGCCGGGACGGCACGCCGGGGCGAAACCTACTTCCACAAAGTCGCCCGGCTGACGGCCCAGGCCGCCGACGCGCTCGACCACGCGCACCAACTAGGGATCGTCCACCGCGACATCAAGCCCGCCAACCTGCTGGTGAACACCGCGGGCATGCTCTGGGTCGCCGACTTCGGCCTGGCCCAATTTCAAGCGGAGACGGGCTTGACGCGGACGGGCGACATGTTGGGCACGTTCCGGTACATGAGCCCCGAACAGGCCGGCGGTCATCGCACCACGCTCGACCACCGTACCGATATCTATTCGCTGGGCGCGACCTTTTACGAACTGTTGACTTTGCAGCCGGCTTTCGCCGGCGAAACGCGGCAGGAGTTGCTGTACCAGATTCTGCACACCGAACCACGTGCATGCCGCGGCATCAACCGCGCCATACCCGTGGAACTGGAAACGATCGCGCTCAAGGCCCTGCGCAAAGCGCCGGGCGAGCGTTACGCCACGTCGGGGGAGCTTGCCGACGACATTCGGCGCTTCCTTGCCGACCGCCCGATCCTAGCCCGTCCTCCGTCGCCCATCGACCGGCTTCGAAAATGGTCGAGGCGCCACCCATCGGCGGTCGTCGCGGGTGCGCTGCTCTTGGTGTTTGGCGTCGTCGGCCTGGCGATCAACAGTTGGATGATCGCCGGCGAACAACGCAAGACCGCCGAGGCGCTCCAGCGCGAAGAGCTCCGGGCGAACGAGGCGGAAAACCTGTTTCGTCAGGCCAAGGAGGCGGTCAACGTGCTGATCGAGGTCAGCGAAGAGGAGCTCGCGAACAGTCCCTCGCAGGAGCACACTCGCAAGCGTCTGTTGCAGACGGCGCTCACGTTTTACGAAGATTTCATCGAGCAACGTCGGGGCGACACGGAATCCCAGGCTGAGTTGGCCGCCGTGCAGGACCGTGTGAAAGGCATCCTCCGGGAACTGAACCTGCTGCACCGCGAAATGCAGGCGGGGCTGTTGAAAGATCATGCCGTGCTGGCGGAGCTGGAGCTCAGCGACGAACAAAAGCAACGGCTCGCTGATCTGTGT
>DATLQY010000661.1:0-3725 GCA_035534975.1 Pirellulales bacterium | reverse complement strand
CGCATGATCGTCCGGATCGGCACGATAATAGAAGGCACTCAGTGCCTCCGTTTCTTGCCGACGCGAGATATTGCGTAATATGATTTGCAGGATTCTTGTTAGCTTGTCAACTTCATTTTGCTCGGCGAGGAGTGGCCCAGGAGCGTCAACGTCGGCGACTCCTTCGGCCAGATCCGCCATTATACTGTCGCGAAATTCACGATCGAGTTTGCCGGGTGACGTGTCGTCAAACCCAAACGGCAGCCGATTAGCCTCCAAAGAGCGCGAAAGGAGGTTTAGCGCCTTAAGCCAAGTCGATTTGCCCGAACCGTTCTTGCCGCAGAGGATTGTCAGTGGCCGTATATCAAGCCGAGTGCCGTGAAGGTACGAGCCAACGCCTCGAAGCGTGATCGCGGTCAAGACGAACGCAGCTTGCTGGTGTTCCGACAACATTTCGGGAGTTCCGTGCAGCAGGGTTTTCTGTGTCGCGCCGGCAAATGCGCGAGGTGCAGATGGCCGTTAATCTACCCCGTCCAGTGAGTCGAATCAAGGAATGGGCCAAAGAATCGCCGGCAGGGGCGCTCCGTACTGCTCGTTCCACGGCTGGCCGGCTGCAGGGCTTGCGTGAGCGTGTTGCCTCGGTTCCAGGCTCTGGGCCACCAGTGGACGTAAGCGTCGATGGCGGCGACACGGTCATAGCGGCCCAAATGTACGGGCATCCGAGCCAACATCAATGCAAGCTCGGAATCATCCGTGGGCTGACCTGCCAGGTTGTGTCGCGAACGCCGTACGGATATTCGGACTTGATTGACGCGACCGACTGAAACTCGACCAGTCCACCGAGCGAATCACCCGCCAACTGGCATCACTGGTTGATGGCCTAGCCGACGGATGAGGCGAAGCGCATCGAAAACCTGGCGATAGTTTGGGTCGAGAGCATCGAAAAGCCGCAGCAGAACACCCGCGTCGATAAGCCGGCGCATTAGTCGTGCTCTTCGTAGATGTCGGCCCGCGAAAAATCGTGCGGCAGGGACGGGCCGCGAAGTGCCAATTCGGCCCACTCCTTCTCGAGTTCGTCCAGCGCATGGGCGTCAGCAATCATCGTCGCGGGAACAAGCGAGCGCAAGTAATCTTCAACAGTCAATCCTAGGGATTCCGCCAGGACGGTGAGATTCCGAGCCGTTTCGTCGTCGAGTTCGATGTGCTGCATGGTAACTCCTCAATCGATTTTACCACATTCCAAGGGTCTGGAGCAAGCCGCCCAACTTGCGGGGCAATGTGCCCAACGCACGCTCGAACTCATCGGCCGGCTGGCACCGACCGTTCGTCGCGACCCGGAATTCGCACGAATTCCGCTACGCGCATGGGTTTGGGGGACAAAGGCCTTCAGCGCGCAGATGAGCCGTTTGGGCTCAAAGCCAGGACGGTCGTGAGGAACGCCCGTGAATCGCGTAAGCCGTCAGCTTTAATCACACCCGCGACTGCCAGCCTCGAGCGTGCTTCTTTCCGTGCTGGATCGCCAGAACGACGATCCGATCAGGTTCAATCCGGTAGTAAACCACGTACGGGAATCGTCGCAATAGCGCCGCACGAGCGTTTCTCGTACCACGCGTGCGCGCCATCGACCTCGTCGCGCACTTCGGGACGGTAGACCAGCGGCAGGTTCATCGCGGCCGCCTCAGGTGCTCGATGATCGCGTCCCAGGAGACGACATCTCCCGGGTCCGCATCCAATGCGTCCAACCGCCGGTCCAGTTCGACCGCCTGCTCGTCGGTTAGCGTCGGTCGCCAACCTGACTCCTCCAACTGGTCCCATATCCGGTGGACCAACTGGACTCGATCATCGGCCGGCCAGGTGCCAATTTCGTTGAGAACTACTGTCATGTCCATGTTTTGCACTCCCACCAGAACCGACGTGCCCTGGCATCTAAACGTCGACGGAAATCGCGAAGAAACGACAGACTCAGGATACACTCATCGCTCAGGAAATGCCAGAAGGGACGGTCGAATCGTGTTGAATCGAGCAGCAACGGAAACCGGACATACAGCCAAACACCAAAAAGTAGACGACAAAAAGCAAAAAGAAAGCAAGAACCAGACATCCCCACTTCCGCGCCCTGGATTCTCACGAATTCGGCTACCAGCAGAACGGCCGCTCAACTCGTTGCGGTTGTGCTTCACCGGCTGCCTTCATTTCGGTCGACGCCCCGGAAACTTCCACCGCCGACGGGTGGCTTCCGTCCACAAGTTCAAGCGCTGGCGCTCGTCTTGACAACCAACGCCTTGCCGCTACGATTCTTGGGTTTGTCCCTGGGATCCTTCGCTGATGTCCGTGCTGGTGCAGATCAAGAATGCTTGCAAGAGCTACGGCGACCAGGTGCTGTTCGACGGCGCGGAAGCAACCTTGACCGACGACGTCAAGGTGGGCTTCGTCGGCCGCAATGGGGTGGGCAAAAGCACGCTGCTGCGAATCATGCTGGGGGATGAGGATCTCGACCGCGGCGAGGTGCTGCGCCACCCCAGGCTGCGGCTGGGCTACTTGCGCCAACACGACCCCTTCCTCCCGGGCGAAACCGCCCAGGAGTTCCTGGTCCGCGACAGCGGACAGCCCGACTGGAAGTGCGGCGAAGTTGCCGGCCAGTTCGAGTTGAAAGGCGCCTACCTCGATGGTCCCGTCGCGAAACTCTCCGGCGGCTGGCAGACGCGGGTGAAGCTGGCGGCGCTTTTGCTGCATGAGCCGAACCTGCTGCTGCTCGACGAACCGACGAATTTCCTCGACCTGCGCACGCAAATCCTGCTCGAACACTTCCTGCGGAACTATTCGGAGGCCTGCCTGATCGTCTCACACGATCGGGCTTTTCTGGCCTCGACGTGCAGCCACACGCTGGGCCTCGCGCGCGGCAAGCTGACGATGTTCCCCGGCAAGATCGACGCCTTTCTCGAGTACGAACGCGAGCGGCGCGAGCACGACGAGCGGTCGAACGCCGCCGTCCTGGCCAAGCGACGGCACCTGGAAGAGTTCATAGCCAAGAACAAAGCGCGAGCCAGCACCGCCACGCGGGCGCGCTCGAAAAGCAAACAACTCGATCGGCTGGAACTGGTCGAGATCGTCGGCGAAGGGCCTGCGGCGCGAATCCGCGCTCCGATCGTCGAGCCGCGCCAAGGGCCCGCTCTTCGCTGCCGCGATTTGGCAATCGGGTACCCCGAGCGCCGGATTGCCGAGGGGATCGATCTGGAGATCGAGCACGGCGCGCGAGCGGCCATCGTGGGCGATAACGGCCAGGGGAAAACCACGTTCCTGCGCTCGGTGGTCGACTCGCTCGCACCGTTGGCGGGCGAGGCGCGTTGGGGGTACGGCTGCCTGGTCGGCGTCTATGCCCAGCACGTCTACACGAGTCTGCCCGAGGGGCGGACGGTGCTGGAGTACCTGGAGTACAACGCGGCGTCGGGCACGAAGTCACAGGAAATTCTCGACCTGGCGGGCGCGCTGTTGTTCCGCGGCGAGCACGTGCGGAAGCGGATCTCCGTGCTCTCCGGCGGCGAGCGTGCCCGGCTTTGCCTGGCCGGGTTGTTGCTGAGCCAATACAACGTACTGGTGCTCGACGAGCCGGGCAACCACCTCGACGTCGATACGGTCGAGGCGCTCGCCGAGGCGTTTCTGGAATATCGAGGCACCGTGATCTTCACCAGCCACGACAGGCACTTCTTGAAGCGCGTCGCGACGTGCGTCGTGGAAGTGCGCGACGG
>DATLQY010000660.1:0-3348 GCA_035534975.1 Pirellulales bacterium | reverse complement strand
ACCACCGGGCAAGCCGGCGGCATCTTCGCTGCCGGCCACTGGCTAAAGCTGGTGGCAAACGTAGCCCGGTACGGGCGTCATTCGATAGCCCAGGGTGGAGCGCAGCGCAACCCTGGGATACCGCGCGATCGAACCGGTCGTAGCCCTGAAAGGGCGTCATTCCGTGAAGCGCCGATCGGCGTTCAAGACCGGTCCGCCGAACGGGGTTTGCAACGTCGATCGAACGCTGCGCCGCGCGCTGCGTGTGGCGATCGCGCGCGGCGGTTGCCCGCGGTCGCGCACGAATCGCGCCCCGTTGGGGCTTACGGTTGATTGGGCGGCCGTCAACCCAGGGCTCCGCTGCGCTGCGCCCTGGGCTATCGAATACGACCCCTTCGGGGTCGGCGCGCTGGGCCCGTACGAGGTTATCGAACGTGCCCCCGTTGCCATAAGTGCGTAGCCCGGAACGGGCGTCATTCGATAGCCCAGCGTGGAGCGCAGCGCAACGCTGGGATACCGGGCGATCGAACAGGTCGTAGCCCTGAAAGGGCGTGATTCCGTGAAGCGCCGATCCGCGTTCAGGACCGATCCATCCAACGTGGTTTGCAACGTCGATCGAACGATGCGCCGAGCGCTGTTCGTGGCGATCGCGCACGGCGGTTACCCGCGGTCGCGCGGGAATCGCGCCCCGTTGGGGCTTACGGGTTGTTAGACGGCCGTCAACCCAGGGCTCCGCCGCGTTGCTCGATGTCGCGCGTTCGACCCCATCGAGCTTGCCTCGATGGTGAGGCAGATGGCGTGCTAGACCGGAAAACAGCGAACGGCCAACGACACCATCCAGCTCGCCTAGATGGTGAAGGAATTCGCGAGCTACGTGGGAGCCGGGATTCGTCTTATTCACCATCCAGACAAGCTGGATGGGGCCGATCGGGTCCGGATCGCGCACGCGCGACGCTCGTGTTTTACATTCGCGACGTAACATTACTTGCCCTCCGTTTCCGCGGCCGCGGCTCTCTCCAAAACCTTCTGGAACCGCGGGTCGGCCGCGAGCAAACTGAGATCGGGATCAGTGCGGATGACATAGGGATCGTGGAAATCGTCGCCGAGGGCACCGTCGAGCGCGTCGAGCGCATGGGTCGTGTAGCTGGCCCGTTCGTCGGCGGAGGCGCCTTTGGCCGCGCAGACGGCGAACACGCGCGCGGCTTGAAGCTGGGCCGAGGGGCGATCGCCCGCCTCGTCCAGGGCGCTCGTGGCTTGTCCGTACGCTTCGGTAGTCTGGCCACAGCGCGCCAGCACTCGCGCGTAGGCGAGCCGCCAGGCGAAGTTCTGGGGGGCGGCCTCGACGAGTTGCGCGCGCAGAGTCTTGGCCGCTTCGTTCTGCCTTTTCACTTCCGCGTCGTCGTGCTTAGCTTCGGCTACCGCCGCCAGGCGCTCCAGGGCGTCCGCCAATTGCGGCTTGCGCGACGTGCCGTTCGGCGCGTGCGCGACAACGGCCTGGATGTATTGCAAAGACTTCTGGTACGAGGCCAGCGCCGCGTCGACCATGCCCGATCGGAGCTGCGCGTCGCCGTAATCGCCGTAAACCTGGGCCAGATCCGCTTTGAAATCGAAGCTCTTGGGAAATTGGCCTTCGAGATCATGACATATCTTGAGCGCCTCGCCGAAGTGCCGCTCGGTGCCGGCACTATCGCCCAAGTGGGCACAAACGCTCCCCAGCCAGAGATGAACTTCCGATATCAGACTGCGGAGGGGAACGGTATTGGCAGGGTCGCGCGGCAGCCAGGCCTGGCGATGCTCAAGCGCCGCCTCGAAATGTCGCTTGGCCCCGGCCGGATGGCCGAGGCGCAGCTCGGCCCTGCCGACATAGAGCTCGTGGAGCGCCAGGATGCGATCGTTATCGTTGGCGGAGAACGGATTCTTCCTGGGATGGTCGGCGGCCTGTTGCTGCAAATCGCGTCCTTCGAGAAGATACCGGCGCGCCTGGCGCGGGTCGTCGAGGGAATCGAGGTAGACCTTGCCGATTTTATGCGCCGTGACGCCGAAATTCCCCCGCGCCTTGTCGTCGTCCGCATCCTCCTCGACGATCTTTTTCATGCGATCGTAACCGCGCTGAAAGTAGCTCAGTGCTTCCTTGCTGTGGCCGCGATTGAGCTCACCGTCGCCCAGGATGTCCCAGTAATTGACCTTGGCGAACTTGGTCACGCCCGCGGTTTCTTCGACGTCGGCGGCCAACTTCTGGGCCGCCGCCTTCAACTGGTCGGAGACTTTTTCACCACGTTGTTGACGCTCGAGAAGGTCCCTCAGGATATTGCTCGTCTCTTCGTGTTGCCTTCTGGCGGCCGCGAGATAGTTCTCCGCCTGCCGTGCGTTATTGAGGGCCTTTGCCTCGTTTTTCTGGGCAGCTTCCTTGGCGTGCTTTTCGTTTTGCGCCGCTTTCTCGGCGTCGGCGCGAGCGCTGTTTTCGGCCTTAGCCGACGTCTCGGCCGCGCCGAGCGCCTCGTTGAGACGAATGGCCAAGCCCGTCGCCGTCACGGCCCAGGCCGTCAGCACCACCGCCACGGCCCCGCTCAAGCCGGCCACGACCGGGTTGCGGCGACACCAACGCCAGAACCGCTCGGCACCACTGATGGGCCTGGCAACGATGGGCACGCCCGTGGCGAACCGCCCGAGGTCGTCGGCCAGCTCCTTGGCCGTGGCGTAACGGTCGGCGGGCGTCTTTTCCAGGCACTTGAGCACGATCGTTTCCAGCTCGGCGGGGATGCCGCCGTCGAGCTTGCGCGGCGCGCGCGGCTCGTCGAAGACGATCGCCTTTAACATTTCCGGGCGATTGTGAAGGTCGAACATCGGCCGCAACGTCAACAGCTCGTAGAGCGTGGCGCCCAGCGAATAGACGTCGGTGCGGTGGTCGACCAGCCCGCGATGGGCAAGAGCTTGCTCGGGGCTCATGTAGCGGAGAGTCCCAAGGATGTCGCCCGTCATCGTCAATTCGGCGTTCGACTCGACGTGGGCCAGTCCGAAGTCGGTGACCCAGAGCTTGCCCCGCGCGTCGAGCATCAGGTTCGAAGGTTTGACGTCGCGATGGACCACGCCGAGCTGGTGCGCATGGTCGAGCGCCTCGGCGGCCTCGATCGCCAGTCGCGCAATCGAGCGGTAATGGTCGCGAGAGTGCCGGCCGTGCTCGGTCGAGAGACCGGCGGCAACGATGGTTGATCTTGGATTCTGGTCATGGGTCTTGGGTCTCTGATCTTGGACCTTGGGTCTTGGGGCTTCGGGGTTGGAAGGCTCACGATACGACTCGGTAGGCGCATCAACGAATTGCTTCGGCGGTTGGACCTCCTGTCGGCTCGCCTCTTCTCCTGAACCCTGAAC
>DATLQY010000659.1:0-5401 GCA_035534975.1 Pirellulales bacterium | reverse complement strand
GCGAGGCACGTACACACCTCCCAGAGAAGTAGTCGTCACGTAAGCGACGCCATTGGTCCAAAATCAGTACCAGAGATCCTTCTCGACGGCAGGCGTGTCGGCACGCACGCGGCGCCCCCCCGACATTTGATTATACCGGAGTGGAAAATACGCAGCACCCGTATACGTGTCAACTTCGCTACAGACCGGCAGTTGCGTTCCTGCGAACCGGCATCTCCACTCATTCGACCAGCCAAGGCTGAAACTGGACAAATGCCGCACTTCGGTGTCAATCTGGTAAATCCAGGAAGACTCGTCAATCCCCGTAAATCGCGTCGGAGTAGCATAAACCCATTAGGGTAAGGTAGGATAGAGCGACGTTGATTTGATCCGCGCTTTCCCCTTTACTCAACGATAGTATGGCCCATAACGCGCTCACCCCCCTGGAATGGCACATGTTTCTTAGACGTCGTCGGCCTTGCAGTCCCGGCCACCTGCTACTGGGTGGATCCATCGGTATTTTGCTGTTATGCGGGACGTGCGTTGGTTTGGTTTTACCAACGGCTGTCGGCGCGTGGGAGCCCGCGAAGTCCGAGGGGGAGGGTGACGAACGAACAACCAGGGACGACAAACATACTCGTGAGGCCACCCCAGCCGATGAGGGGGATGCGGCGCCGGCGAATCCATTCCGCCAGCGGATCAAGGCCCCGGAGTTGGCGGGTGGCGAGGGCTGGATCAACACGGCCGGGCCGTTGGAGCTGGCCGACCTCAAGGGAAAGTTCGTCATCCTCGACTTCTGGACTTTCTGCTGCATCAACTGCATGCACATTCTGCCGGAGCTCAAAAAGCTTGAGGCAGCCTATCCGAACGAGCTGGTCGTGATCGGCATCCACTCGGCGAAGTTCGCGGGGGAGAAGAACTCAAAGAACATTACCGAGGCCGTGCTCCGATATGAAATCGAGCACCCGGTCGTCAACGACGCGAACCACGCGATTTGGGACCGTTACGGAGTCGAGAGCTGGCCCACCGTGCTTATGATCGACCCTGAGGGGTACGCCGTTTGGATGCGCAGCGGCGAGGTGCAGTTCGAACAGCTCGATCGAGTGCTCAAACTCGCCGTGCCGTATTACAAGAAAAAGGGCCTCCTGGATGAAACGCCGCTGCGTTTCGACCTTGAAGCCTACCAGGCAGAGCGCACCCCGCTGCGGTTTCCGGGCAAGCTGATGGCCGACGAGGCCGGCGAGAGGCTGTTCATCGCCGACAGTAACCATAATCGGATTGTCGTCGCCCAGCTCGACGGCCGCCTGCTCGACACGATCGGTTCGGGAGCCATCGGCGAGGCCAACGGCGGTTATGCCGTGGCGTCGTTCAACAAGCCCCAGGGCATGGTCCTGCACGGCCAGACGCTCTACGTGGCCGACACCGAAAACCATCTGCTTCGGAAGATCGACCTGGAACGAAAGCGAGTCGTCACGATCGCCGGCCTGGGCCATCAGGGCCGGGAGGGCTGGCCGGGCATCGACGAGCGCGGCGCCGACGAAGCCGACGGCGTGCTGCCCAAGCGATTCGTCGGTCCTCCCAAGGTGACGGCCCTCAACAGCCCCTGGGACCTTTGGATCCACGGTGATTCGCTCTACATCGCCATGGCCGGGCCGCACCAAATTTGGAAGATGCCGCTCGACGAAACGGAAATTGGTCCCTACGCCGGTAACGGACGCGAGGATATCGTCAATGGGCCGCTGCTTCCGCCGGAACCGTTTCAGGGTGGGTTCTCCTCTTTCGCCCAGCCCAGCGGTCTTTCGTCCGACGGCGAGTGGCTTTACGTCGCCGACAGCGAAGGGAGCTCGATTCGCGCCGTCCCGTTCGACCCCAAGGGAGAAGTGCGCACCGTGATTGGTACCGCAAACTTGCCACACAGCCGACTGTTCCATTTCGGCGACAAGGACGGCAAAGGCGCCAAGGCCCTCTTGCAACACGCCCTGGGCGTGGCTTATTACAAGGATCGGCTTTATGTGGCCGACACCTACAACAACAAGATCAAGGTCATCGACCCCAAGAACGAGACCTGCAAGACGATCGCCGGCACCGGCAAACCAGGCGCCGACGACAAGCCCGCCGCTTTCGATGAGCCGGCGGGCATCGCAGCGGCCGGCGGCAAGCTCTACATCGCCGACACGAACAACCACCTGGTCCGAGTCATCGATCTCGAAAACGGCAATCGGGTGACTACGCTCGAGCTTGCCTGTCTCGAGCCACCAGTCCCACCCGAGGAACCGCCGCCGTCGGAACTCAAGGGCGCCAAGCAAGTCAAATTGCCGCGGGCCACGGTGAAGGCCGCCGGCGGCAAACTGAAGCTGGCGGTGGCGATCGAACTGCCCGAAGGCTACAAGCTCAACCCCTTGGCTCCGCTGCGCTACCGCGTCGAAGCGGTGGGCGACGCCGGACCAGTCGACCGCGCCGCCCTCGGAACACCCGTCACGCTCGAAATTCCGGCCACCTCGTTTCCGATCGAGTTGCCGCTGATCGAGACCGTGGGCGACGCCCAACTCCGTGTATGGCTGACTTACTATTTCTGCCAGGAGGGGTCCGAAGGGCTTTGCAAGGCCGGCAGCGTCGTCTGGACGGTACCCCTCACACTGGCCGGCGATGCCGATGAATCGACGGTGCGGTTGGACTTGCAGGTCGAATAGAGCGGTTGGAATTGCAGGTCGAATAGCGTGCCGGGCGGCTACGCTCCGTGAGCGGTTCTTGCGTCGCTTTCGCGCAATCTTCACCCACTGCTTCACAAGCGCGGGCATTCGTTCGCGGACTTCACTTCCGATGAGCACCTCATCGACGTATCCCATGTGGAGCATGTCGACAATCTAGGCGAACGGAACCAACCCACCTGCGAGGTGGGTTGACGAATTATCAAACCCAGTTGGTTCCATCGTGCGTAGAATATGGTACACTTATCTCGCCGTTAGCGCTACGGAACTAGCGTTTCCGGACAACAGAGGAGGTAGGGCCATGAAGTTTCGTCGTCATTTGCCCAACGCGCCCCACGCGCCCAGTCTGGACGAAATCCGGGAGGCCTGCGCCAAGATCCGGGCCGGCTGGGGAGAAGCGGAACGCCGCAAACGGGCCGGCATGTCGGCAGAGGTCGCGGCAGTCGAAATGCGGACTGTAACACCGGGGGTGCTCGACGGGCGACGCTGAGGCGTCATTTCCGCCGAAGATACCCGGCACTCGACTCGAAGTATTTGCGCCGCCGGTGGCTCGCCGCGTCGGCTGTCTCGGCTTGTTGCCGCTCGAGGTCGGCATGGTTCGCCATGCAGACGCGGCAGCCGATTTCGTCGAGATGAAACGCCACATAACGGGCATGTTCGTCCGGCAGAACGCCCAGCAAGTAGCTGCCCAACTCGGCGCGGCTTGGGCACGTCAAACGGTGACGGCGCCAGATTTCTCCCAGGGAATGCGCCCCCGCGTCGCGGCGCGCGTTGATCGCCGCCAAGCGCCGCGCCAGTTCAGGCGACCGCCGCGCCTCGCCCTCGATCTGCGTCATCGCTTCGGCCGGCAAGGCCTCGTCGAGATAGGCTTCTAGTTCAGTGTCGGAAATCGTCATTGTTCATTTCCTCGTTCCCACGCTCCGCGTGGGAACGCCTCTGCGGACGCTCCGCGTCCCTATCGCCAGTCCAGTCGCAACGATCCAACCGGGGCCGCGGAGCGGCCGGGGATGTGTTCGGGGCACCCGCGCAGCGGGTCGGCAGAGCGTGGGAACAAGGTACAAGGTATTTCTCCGCGTCTCCCCCTCTCCGCGTGTCGCTGTCCCCCCCCTCTGCGCGTCTCCCCTCTTGCCCCCTTCCCCTCTTCTCCTCATCCTATTCGTCCATTTCGCCAAGCTCCGGAAACACGTCTTCCGGCAGCCCCTGCCGCCGGACCGCGGCGCGGAGTTTGGCCAGGAAGTCGAATTTACAGTTGGCGACCGCTTGCTCCGAAATGCCCAGTTTCGAGGCTGCGTCCTTGTTCGCCATACCGCGCACGAAGAGCAACTCGGCACATTGGACCTTCTCCCAATCGTCTCGCCCGCGCCAATACGCCAAGAGGTCGGCCAAGGACTTCGCCAGGGCTGTTTCCTCCAAGCCGCGCCGCTCGCCACTGCGGGCAATGCTGCTTGCCGGGCGGGCGGAGCCCGGTAGCTCCCACTCGCTCTGGCTGCTCGAAGCGCCCGCCAAGGGCAACGTTGGGCGACGGCCTTCGCGCCGTAGGTGGTCGGTGAGCTTGTGTGCCGCGATCGAAAACAAGTAACTTTCCAGGGAGCGGGCCGAGTCGTAGTTGGGCAGGCTGGTAAGGAAACCGATGAACGTTTCCTGAACCACGTCCTCGCTCGCCGCCCTGTTCCGCAGCCGGGTCTCGACAAACGCCAATAGCCTCCCCTCGAAGCGCGCGATCAACTCGTTCCAGGCGTCGGCCTCGCCCGCGCGGATACGGTCGCTCAGCAGATGGTCGGATTCGCTGGTGGGGGGCATCGGCGTCAAATGGCCTGGACCATGCGACGATCCGGGTCAAAAACCGAGCTTCCCTTGCGCGAAAAGCGCCACGATCGCCGCCAGAGTCAGTATCACCGAGCCGGCGGTGAACTGCAAGCGCCGGGAGTAATATCCTCGGGTCAGCGTATCGAGCTTGAGGTAGCCGAAAACCGTGCCAAGCAAGCCTAGCAGCAGCCCGGCACCCACGCCGGTGGTGGTCAACCGTTGGGCCACGCGGGCCTTCTGGTAGCGTTCCTTGATATCAGCATTGGCCTGGGCGTCGAAGACCAACTGGGTGTGAAGGTTGACGATCGGCCCTAGGACGTCGGAGGTGTGCTCCTCCCACTGGCCCCTGATCAAGTGCTCGTGAATGTCGGAGACCGGCAAGGCGACCAGTTCGGCCGCCCCTTCGTCACCCAGGAACTGGTCGATGTACTGCTTGACGGCTTTACGCAGTTCGGCAGGCAGCGCTTCTTCGCATTCAGTCCGCGAGCGGTACAACTCGACCGACGCGATCTTGTGGTACGCGCCGTCACTGGCGTGCTTTCCCTGGGGTTCGTCCATCCATGGCGGCCGCGGAGTGGGCGAACCGGAGGCGGCACCTTCGGTGGCCGGGCGAGCGTTGCCCGCCGTGGAGCCCAGCGGCGCTTCGGCTTCGGGCTTGGGCGATTCCGGCGGCGCCTGTGTTTTTGAATTGGGGGCTTGCGCAACGGCTGTTTCACCTAGCTTGATTTCGACCGCTGGCGCCGCTTCAACCAGTGTCGCCGGCTGCATCTGCGCATTGCATCCACCCGCCAGCGCCATGGCACCGAACCCAAAGCCAGCGCCCAGTACCCCCAGCGCGCCGCGATTGCGGCCGCACAGGACGGCAGCGACCACGACAAAAAATATGACGGCGATCAAAGCGAGAAACC
>DATLQY010000658.1:0-3047 GCA_035534975.1 Pirellulales bacterium | reverse complement strand
CCGAATTGACCGAATTGGGGCCGGAGCTGACCACGCGTCTTCAAGGCGGGCTGGTGTGCGCCATCCAGCCGCAGGAGTACGAAACACGCCTGGGTATCGTGCGACACTTCGGCGCGCGGCTCGGCGTGGCCTTGCCCGACGACGTCGCGGCGTACGTCGCGGCGAACTTGCGTTCGCACGCCCGTGAACTGGCGGGAGCCGTCAACTTGTTGGACGCCTCCAGCCGCGCGGCGTGCCAGCCGGTTTCGCTGGCGATGGCCAAAGAGACCCTGGCCGGCATGGTCGGGCACGGCACGCGAACCATCAGGCTGACCGACATCGAGAAGGCCGTTTGTGACGTGTTCGGCCTGGAGCCGAAGAGTTTGCAGTCGGGCCGCAGGGGAAAGGAAGTTAGCCATCCCCGCATGCTGGCGATGTGGCTGGCGCGGAAACACACTCGGGCCGCACTGGCTGAGATCGGACACTACTTCGGCCGCCGCAGTCACAGTACCGTCATCTCGGCGCACAAGAAAATCGACGTCTGGATGGTCGACCGAGCGTCGTTGGGCGTCGCCGACCGGGCGTGGAACGTCGAGGAGGCGATCCGCCGCGTGGAGGAGAGTCTCATGGCGGGGTAGCGGCATGACACTTGCTTTCGCAACTTAGGCTGCGAGAATGGAAAATCGAGGTCTAGTGTTGGACAGAGTCCACCCCGGGCTGCGACGGAGACGTTATGGGTTCAACACTCGGCGGCAGCGATCCGTTGCACGACCTTCCAGACGAAATGGAAAAACGCGAGGAGGCGCGGATCCGAAAACTGGGACGGGAAAAGTTCCCTGACGACCCGAAGCGGCGAAATAAGGAAGACAACCGTGCGAAGGAGATTTCGCGCCGTAAGTCCAGACGCGCCCATCAATGATCGAGGACAAGTCGTGAAAATCACGATCAAAGCGCCACCATCGGCGATCGCCGAATACCATTCGCTGCTTATGAAAGAGTGGACCCAAGGCACTCTCGAAAAAGTGTTGCGCCTCCTGTGCGACGAGATCTCCGACAATGGTGAATTGGGCAAACTGTCGTTCTGCGACGTGCTTTGTCCCGACGGCGCTGCGAGGACGCTCCGCGGAGTACACCAAGAGGTCGTCGAACAGATCGCGGCGTTTACCGGGTTTTTTCGCGTGAATGGGACGATTCCGGCTGTCCCTTCACCGAAATCATGGGCGGTCGAACGAAGAAACAAGCTCATGGCGCGCGCGGAAACCACTTGGACCTATCTTGTCCTGCACACCTTCGTCGATTTGCGAGGCGAAGTCGGTTTCTTTCATGACACCCAGAGCTTGCTGTTCCTGACAGCCGTGCATTATCTCCTGCCCGCGCTCAAGGAACATGGTCACATGACGGAACACGATTGCGCGGTCAACGCCTTGTTCATGCACATCCACACGGCTTGGTCGATGGGAGACCAACAGGAACACGCACATTACCTGCGAAGCGCTCTACTGGATTACTTGGGAGACAAGCCGGGCGCCGCGGAGTCGCTACGTCTTTCAGTGGCACTCACGCCTTTTGACGACGAATCATACCTCACCCAGGTCCAACAATACGCCTTTGCCTTGCTGGACTCCGGTCGAGTCCGTCAATCGCTCGAGTTCCTGCTTGCCACGTACAGAAACGCTCCCGAGCCTTACCTCGATGAGTTGAAAGAAATCGCGATGTGCATCCACGGGCGCGGCGTTGTGAAGGCCACTTGAATGCATAGAGCCTATCCCATGACCGCCTTGTGGTGCAGGCGTCTCGGCTGCCTGGCGGTTTTGGGAATGGCGCTTACTCGTGGGCCGGCAATTCGCGCGCCGCGTCGCGATCGACCAGCCACAATACGGCCGTCCGGTCGGGCCGCACGAGTTGGGCCGGCAGTCGCTTTGGCTCATACGGACCCTGGAGCACCTGGCCCAGGACGATTGCTTTCTCCTCGCCGCTGACGACGAATACGACCAGCCGCGCATGGTTCAGCACCCTTGGCGTGAGCGTGATGCGGTGCGTGCCGAGTTTTTCAACCCACGGCGCCGCCACAAGTCGGTCGGTTTCCGTCAGGCTTGACCCGCCCGGAAACAGCGAAGCCGTGTGTCCATCTGGCCCTAGGCCCAAGAGCGCCAGGTCGAACTGGGGCGTCTCGCCCGGCGACAACTGGAACACGGTTCGCAGTGTCCTTTCGTAGGCCGCGGCCGCTTGCTCCGCGTCGGCAAGTTCAGCCGGCACGCGGTGGATGTTCTCAGGCGGAATGGGCACGTGCGACAGGAGCGACTCACGGGCCATGCGATAGTTGCTTTCCGGGTGGTCGGGCGGAACGTGCCGCTCGTCGCCCCAGAAGACTTGAAGTTTGTCCCACGCGATGCGCCGGCGGAAAGCGTCGCCGGCCAACATCGCGTAAAGATCCTTGGGCGTCGAGCCGCCCGAAAGCGCAACGTGGCAACACCCCCACTCGCGGGTGCTCGCGTCGGCCACGCGCACGAATTCCTCGGCCGCGGCGCGGCTCAATTCGTGACGGTCGGCCAACACCCGCACTTCGGGAGACCCATTTACCATGACCGGGTTTCCAACGCGTGGATTTTCCGCAACCGCCGTTCGTGCCGTTCCTCGCCGGTAAACCGCGCGCCGAGAAACGATTTCACCAGTTCGAACGCCAGTTCTTCGCCGATCACGCGGGAACCGAGCACCAGCACGTTCATATCATCGTGCTCGACGCCCTGGTGGGCCGAATAGGTGTCGTGGCACAGTCCGGCTCGGACACCCGGTAGCTTGTTGGCGGCGACCGATGCCCCCACGCCGCTTCCGCAAATCAACACGCCCCGTTCGGCACGCCCCTCGCGCACGGCCGACCCTACCGCGGCGGCGAAATCGGGATAGTCGCAGGGCGTCGTGTCGTGCGTGCCGAGGTCCAACGGCTCGTGCCCCAAGCCGACGAGCTGGGGAATGAGTGTTTCTTTGAGCCCAAAACCAGCGTGGTCGCAGCCGATGGCGATTCGCATGAGTCACCTTTCGTCCAAAATACGGTTGGCCCCCAATTTGCT
>DATLQY010000657.1:0-5180 GCA_035534975.1 Pirellulales bacterium | reverse complement strand
TTTGCTCTTACTCACGGGGACGACCTCCTGTAACGGGGTTTGGGGGGAATTCAACAACTCCACTCTAAACCGCTTTCGAGGCGTCCCCGCTCTTTTCCTACCTATAGCCAACTACGTACCATGCCATCCTTCATCCTTCCGCAACCGGTACAACCTCAGCAGGATCAACGCGAACGCGGGTAGGTACATGATGTCGGAAAAGAACAAGACGACGATGAACACCGGCGGAAGCTTGTCGACACCCCAATAGTAAAGCCCCAGGATGCTCCCCAGGGCCTTGCTCCAGAAGCCGAGCATGAGCAGGTTGCGGTTTTCGATCGGGTTCACCGCCACGAGCCAATAGCCGACGCCGAACAGCGCGACCAGGATCCCGACAAGCTGGATGGGCAAATTGAGATCGGGCTTGACCACGCGCAGCATCTTGTACCCTTCGTGATAGAAGCCCAGCATGCCGATGCCGGCCAAGAGGTTGTAACCGCCGGCGAACCACAACAATCGCTTCATCCAGGGCAAGAGGGGAGCTGTCGGCACAAATGTTTTCCCAGGTTGGCTCAAAGCGCCGGCAGGACCTCGTTGGCGAACAGCTCCAAGCTGCGGAGCTGGCGCGCGCGATCGTCCCAATCGTGGGCCACCAGCACAAGCGTGCCGAAATCGCCGATGGTCTCGCGCAGAGCGCGCAACCGGCGTACGACTTCGCCGGGGTCGCCGGCGATGATCACTTCATCGAGGAAGTAATCGAGGTTGCACTCGGCGTCGGTCATCGCCGCATCGCGCTTCCACATCGCCAAGCCCGGCCCGCGCCGCGTCAGCTCCAGAATGTACTCGATCGTCCAGCCGAGCGAGCCGCTCTTGGCAATCCGCCGCGCCTCGTGTGTGGAATCGGCCACGTATACGTTGCGGGCCACGCGCCAGTCGGCCGGCCGCGGCCGGCGCCCGGCCGCGACGGCGCCTTCGCAATACGTCTTCCAGTGATCGGCCAGCACGGCGGAACCAATCATGTGATGGCTGAACGGTAAAAAGCCCTTCTCACCGGCCTTACGGACGCCCGGCGAATTGCGGCTGATGCACGGCGCGGCGATCGGCGGGTGCGGCCGCTGCAGCGGCTTGTGCAGCGGCCCCAGCCCCATTTCGAGATCGATCCGGTCCTTGATCCGCACTTGCCAGAACCGCCCGTCGAGCTGGTACGGAGGGTCGCTGGTCCAGATCGCCAGCACCATTTCGATCGCCTCGGCCACGCGGGCACCGGTCTCCTTGGGGTCGACGCCGAAAACCTCCATGTCGGTCGGGATCGCGCCGGGACCGAAGCAGACGTTGAGCCGGCCGTGCGAGAGGTGGTCGAGAAACGCCAGCCGGCCCGCCACGTGGGCCGGATGGTGGTACTGCAAGCAGACTGGAGCGGGACCGAGTCGGATGCGCTTCGTCATGCCGAACGCCTTGGCGATGAAGATCTCGGGCATGACGATGTTTTCGAAGGTCGACGAGTGGTGTTCGCCGACCCAGAACTCATCGGCGCCCAATTCCTCGCAGCGCAGCAACAGTTCCAAGTCTTCGTCGTAGCACTGTGCGAGCGGTTTGGCAGGCGGGTGGATCGGCATCACGAACATGCCCCAGCGAATCGGTTCGTGTTGGCCCGGCATGGTTTTCTCCCAGGGTGTTCTTGGACGTGCAGCCATTCGACTCCGACGGCGGGAACGAGTCAACCTCCTTGAACAAAATCCTAAATCCATCTGGCAAAGTGCGGCCCTCGACTGATAAACTGAATGCCGTCGAAACTCTGACGAGTTCCGCTACGAAAGGACCAATGACTCATGACCAACAGCGCGGAACCCGATAACCCGCTACGAAACCTGGATGATTGGGAGGACTCCCTCCACGCGCGGTACCCGCAGCCGGGGCTCAAGGCGAAGGAAGACTACCGCAACTACGACAGTCCGGCACGCGACACGGTGCGCGAATTCTACCGGCTGCACCATCAGCACCAGACGTACGAATTCGTGCTCCGGAAAAGGGAGGCGTTCCTGCGGTTCGATCACCGCGAGATGATGGTGCTCGAAGCGCTGGAGTACCTCGACACGCTGGTCGACGATTCCGACCCCGATATCGACCTGTCGCAGCGAGAACACTTGTTGCAGACCTCCGAGGCGATTCGGGCCGACGGTCACGACGATTGGTTCGTGTTGACGGGCCTGGTTCACGATCTGGGCAAGATCCTGTGCCTGTTCGGGGAGCCCCAATGGGCCGTCGTGGGAGATACGTTTCCCGTGGGCTGTGCTTTCAGCGATCGAGTCGTTTATCCCGAGTTCCTCGAGCACAACCCCGACCACGCCGATCAGCGGTTCAACTCGCCGCTCGGTGTGTACGAGGCCGGTTGCGGGCTTCGAAACGTGCAAATGACATGGGGCCACGACGAGTACTTGTACCACGTGGTCAGCCAGGCCGGCTGCAATCTGCCGGAACCGGCGCTGTACATGATCCGTTATCACTCCTTCTACCCCTGGCACCGCGAAGCGGAGTACGGGCACCTGCTCGACGAGCGCGATCGCCGGATGCTCCCTTGGGTGCGGAAGTTCAATCCCTACGACCTGTATTCCAAGAGCCCCCAACGGCCCGACTGGGAGCGGCTCGCTGGGTATTACACCGATCTGATCGACCGTTACCTCCCCGGAAAACTTCGTTGGTGACAGGAACCCGTCGTATGCCCGAGTCCGAGTCGAAGGTCGCCATCATCACCGGCAGCACGCAGGGGCTGGGTGAGACGATTGCCCGCCATTTGACGGTCGAAAAGATGATCGGCGGTCTAGTGATCTGCGGGCGAAACGCCGAAAACGGCCGACGCCTGGCCGACGAATTCACGCATCTCGGCTGCCGAACCGAGTACGTTTCCGCCGATCTGGCGAAAGTGGAAGACTGCCACAAGGTGGTCGAACAGGCTCGACGCGCTTTTGGCCGAATCGACTTCCTGGTCAACTGTGCCGCGACCACCGATCGCGGCACGATTCTCGATTCGTCGCCTGAATTGTTCGATCGAATGATCGCGGTGAACGTCCGCGCCCCGTTTTTTCTCATGCAGGGCGCGCTGCGGCTGATGAAGGAGAAGCGCATCCGGGGCTCGATCGTGAACATCATCAGCATGTCGAGCCACGGGGGCCAGCCGTTCCTGACGCCCTATTCCATGTCCAAAGGCGCGCTGGTGACGCTCACCAAGAACGTCGCGCAATCGGTCTTAAGCGACCGCATCCGCGTCAACGGCCTGAACCTGGGCTGGATGGACACGCCGGCCGAACACGATATCCAGAAGCGGTTCCATGGCGCCGCGGACGACTGGCTCACCAAGGTCGAAAAGACGCAGCCCTTCGGGCGCTTGATCAAGCCCGCGGAAGTTGCCGAGACCGTCGCCTTCTTGCTATCCGACCGGTCCGGCTTGATGACCGGTTCGATCATCGACTTCGATCAAAACATCCCGGGCGCGGGCTAGACCGTATTACTCCTCGTTCCCCACGCTCCGCCGACCCGCTGCGCGGGTGCCCCGAACGGCTCTTCGGCCGCTCTGCGGCCCCGCGACCTACTTGGTTGGAGCCGGTTGTGACTTCATCTTGAACTGAAGCGAGCACGACCTCAGCACGGGGCCGTCTCGCGGCCACGGCTCGGTGTGGCCCAAGTTCCTCGTTTCCCACGCTCCTCCGACTCGCCGCGCGGGTGCGTCGAACGGCTCTTCGGCTGCTCTGCGGCCCTGTCTCCGCCGAGCTTACCCAGCCTGCCCCCCGACCGACATGCGGTCACGGCTCGACATGACCCATTCGGCAAGTTTACGATCGAGGCCGCCAAAATGATCTCCGACTTTCCCAAACCACCCGGCCTCACGCGAATCCATAATAACTTTGGCCGTTTTTCATCGTCACCATCGTCACGCATCGTCACTCCCCTATACGGGGGTCATCAGGGCTGGCCGGCCCACTTTCGGTTGCTGCCGAGTACCAAGGTGACGTTCGTGCGGCAGGCGACGGTGCGGCCGGACTTGCCGGCGCCGGAGCGGGGGGTTGGGTATCGCGTGCAGGCGTGAGGTTATGGGCGCCACCTCGTGATGCCTGTTCGGCACGACAATTCCCAAGAATCTCGCGAACCAAACAAAACCCAGAGCGTCTAAGCTAGTATAGGCAATCGAGCGCGTTCGGTCCCTTGGTCCGATCGCGCCGGTTCTCCCAGAAGTTCAACCGCCTTCCAGGCACAAACATGACTTTCTTACGGCCAAGTATCACAAACGAACGCAGAGGGACGTGCTATTTTGCCGGTCAACCGGCGAATTTGCTCCCCGCGCATCCGTTGCGCTTGTGACGCTCGGCCCCCAAGGCAAAGCAAGGCTCTTCAAGGCCCGGTGTCACAACGACACCGGGCCTTTTTCGTTGGTTTTGTTCGGATCGGTAACTGAGACGCGACCACCGCTGCGCGGCGGTGCCCGGGTTCGAATCCCTCCGGCCCCACTTGCGGCACGTAGCTCAACGGTTAGAGCCGGCCTCTTATAAGGGCCAGATCGTGGGTTCGACTCCCTCCGTGCCGACTGGTCGGCCGACAACGGCGAAAAAAGCGACGACGACGGGATCGAGGTGTTAGCGGCAGCATACCTGGCACTTAACCTCACCTGGTGACGGTTCAAGTCCGTCCGGTCCCACTGAAAAACGACAAGCACTGGTGGTCCAGCGGCGACGACTCCGCACCCGTAATGCGGCAACACGGGTTCGACTCCGGGCACCGCGCGCAGCGTGGTCGCGGTGCTCTTGGCTCTTTGACAATTCGGTTTGTTTGCAACGCGCCCATGATGTAGCGGTAGCCTCCCTGCTCGCCATGCAGGACGCGCCGGTTCAACTCCGGCTGGGCGCTTCGTTTCAGCGTGTGGGAAAGCCTGGAATTCCGCGTGCGTCGGAAGCACGAGATCGTCGGTTCAAATCCGACCACGCTGACTTGATTGCGGTGGGACCCGTGCTGGTACGGGTAGGCGGCTGTTAACCGCCCTGGCGCAGGTTCGATTCCTGCCACCGCAGTTCGATGTGGAAGGACAAGCCGATTGGCGACGGCACCCGGCCCGCGGGCACCGCCGCGCAGCGGTGGTCGGGACGAGCGATGAGCCTTGGGGGTTCGACTCCCTCTCCTTCCGCCTTACGTGCCCTTGGCCGATCGGCAGAGGT
>DATLQY010000656.1:0-9131 GCA_035534975.1 Pirellulales bacterium | reverse complement strand
GCCACGGAGGGCGTTCCCTACAGATGTTTGGCCTCCCATGATCATGCAAGGTCATTTAGAAAACTAGTGCGCCATGCTGCCCGCGTCGGCTGGCGGCTCGCGGTCGCCATAGAAACTGTAGAGCACGGGCATCAGGTAGCGGGTCAGGAACAACGTGGTGACCATGCTTCCGACGACGACGATCGCCAACGGCTTTTGGTTCTGAGCGCCGATCTTGGTCGAGAGGGCCGCGGGCAAGAGGCCGAAGATCGCGGTAAGGGCGGTCATCATCACCGGCCGCAGGCGTCGTTCGGCGCCCTGCAAGATCGCCTCGCGCAGCGGCAGTCCGTGGGACCGCAGTTGGTTGAACGCCGAAACCAGGAGCAGCCCGTCCATGATCGCCACGCCGAAGATCGACGTGAACCCCACGGCGGCCGAAATGCTGAAGTTCGTGCCTG
The DNA here is from genome assembly GCA_035534975.1 of Pirellulales bacterium. GTDB lineage: Bacteria > Planctomycetota > Planctomycetia > Pirellulales > JAICIG01 > DATKSN01. The sequence goes on along the minus strand of DATLQY010000656.1, from coordinate 8,694 downwards.
TGAGGTACAGCGCCCAAAGCCCGCCCAGCGACAGCTCGACCACGTTGAACAGCACCACCACCGCGTCCAGGAACGAATGGAACGCCAGGTAGAGCAGGACGAAGATCAAGGCCAGCGAAAGCGGGATGATGATCCGCAGTCGCTGTTCGCCTTCCTGCATCTGCTGAAACTCGCCGCTCCACTCGTCACGGTAGCCTTGGGGGACCAGGTTCAGCGACCTGACGCGCTCTTGCGCTTCGGCCACGGCGCCGGCCAGGTCGCGCTCGCGCACGCCGAACTTGACGGCAACCTGCCGCATGCCCATTTCGCGCGAGATCATCGAGGCGCCCGGACGAACGAACTGCCCCTGGGGGTCGAGCTGCTCGTCGGGGTCGTCGCCTTGGGGCGTGACCAGGTCGCGAATCCGCTCTCGGGGAGCGTTGATCAACTCGTTGATGGCCAGATCGCTGCTGCCGGCGATCGAGGGCATCGTGCTGGAAAACCCGCGCGACGCCAGCCCTCGGGCGGCGCCGGTCAGCGCCGTCGATTCCACGCTCGGCGCCGGTCCCGTGGTCACGACATGGTTCTCGACGTCGATCGGAAGGTCGAGGATGGCGGTTTCATCGGCCCGCAGCCGCTGCGGCCAGCGGACGACGATATCGTAGGTCTTTTCCCCCTCGATCATCTTCGAGATGGTCTTGCCGCCCAGCGTGGTTTCGATCACGCCCAGCACGTCGGCCACGCTGATGTTCCAGAACGAGCACTTCTGGCGGTCGATCGGCAGTTCCAGGTTCGTCTGCCCCATGATCCGGTACAGTCCGACGTCCTTGATGCCGTGGATGTCGCTCATCGCCGCCACGACCTGTTGTCCGATCTTCTCCAGCTCGTCGAGATCGGGACCGATGATCTTGACCGAGTTCTCCCCTTGCACGCCGGAGAGGACTTCGAGCACGTTGTCGCGGATGACTTGCGAGAAATTCCAATTCACGCCGGGAATGGCCTCGCTCAGCTCGGCATTCAACTCGCGGATCAATTCGACCTTGGTCCGCGCCCGTTTCTCGCCAAAAAGCCGTCGCCATCCGGTGCGAGGCACGGTCGCCTGCCAGGTTTCGAACGGTTTGAGCGGGATGAAGAATTCGGCGCTGTAGAAACCCGTGGGGTCGGTACCCGACTCGGGGCGGCCGAGCTGGCAAACGACCGTTTCGACCTCCGGGTATTGCGACATGATCCTCCGTGCGATCCGCGATTTCTCGGCGTTTTCGTCCAGTGAGACGCTCACCGGAAAAATGCCGCGCAGCCAGATGTGCCCTTCCTCCAAGGGGGGCATGAACTCGCGCCCCAGGTGCGGCAACAGCGCGATCGTCGCCGCGATCAGCGTGCCGAACACGCCCACCACCAGCCAGCGATGGTTGAGACAGAACCGCAGGTTTCGCAGGTAGCCGTTCTTGAGGAAGCGGACCAGGAAGTTGTCGCGGCTGGGGCGCAGGTTCTTGAACAACAGAAAACAGAGCACCGGCGCGATCGTCACCGCCAAGAGCAACGCCCCGCCCAGCGCGAAGGCGTACGTCTCGGCCATCGGCCGGAAGAGCTGCCCTTCGGGTCCCTTCATCGTGAACAAGGGGAGCATGGCGCAGACCATGATCAAGGTCGAAAAGAACAACGCCCGCTCGATCTCGGCGGCCGCGCGCACGATCCGCTCGCGGACCGACAGCTCGGCGTACTTGTCCGTCGAGAGCACGCGGTAGATGTTCTCGACCATGATCACGGTCGAGTCGATGATGATCCCGAAGTCGACCGCCCCGATCGAAAGCAGGTTGGCCGATTTCTCGCGGACGAAAAGCACGAAGAAGGCGAACACCAAGGCCAAGGGCAAGTTGACGGCGATGATGATCGCGCTGCGGACGTTGCTCAGGAACATCAACAGGATCACGGTCACCAGCACGATCCCCACGAGCAGGTTCTCATGCACCGTGTCGGTGGTGGTGTTGATCAGGTCGGTGCGGTCGTAATAGGTTTCGATCTTGATTCCCGGCGGCAGCCGGCCGGGCGTGTCGTTCAGCTCGTCGATCTTGGCCTTGACCCGCTTGAGCGTCGGCAGCGACTCGGCCCCTTTGCGCAACAGCACCAGTCCCTGGATCGCCTCCTCGTCGTCGATCCAGATCCTTTGCCCGCGCTCGTCGAGCACGACCTTGTCGCCGGCGTCCTTGAGTGGCCGGCTGAGCGACATTTTTCCCAGCCGGGTCTTGAAGCCGACGACGACGCCGCGCGTCGAGATTTCGTCATCTGGGGCCAGCGGACCGCCGTCGACGATGTCATCGACCCGGATCGCGGCGTTGTTGGTGGTCGAGATCACGACCTGCCGGATCTGCCGCAGCCGCCGTTGCTCTTCGCCGCGGAGGTAGTCGCGGGCGGTCGCGGGATCGTCCATGTCCTTGGCCAGGACGCGCTGCATCGGATCGCGTCCGCGTCCGAACAGGCCCAGGCTGCGGACCACGGCCGCCGTTTCGCCCTGAATCAGGTAGTCGCCGCTGACGTTGGCGTTGCTCTCGGCGATCGCGTTGCGGAGTTTCTCCAACGTGATGCCGTATCGCTTCATGCGGTCGGGATCGGGGTGGATCTCGTAGCGTTTGAGCTCGCCTCCGAAACTGGTCACGTCGACGACTCCGGGAATGCGCCGGAACTCGCGTTCCAGGGTCCACGATTGCAGGCTGCGCAGGTCCTTCAGGTTGTAAATGTCACGGCCGAAGGCGTCCTTGGGGCAGGTCACGGCGTAGCGCAAAATTTCGCCGATCGGCGAGCGGGGCGAGATTTCGGGCGTGACTCCGTCGGGCAATTCGGCGATCTGCAAACGGTTGATCACCTCCTGCCGGGCGCGGAGATAATCGAAGCCGTACTCGAACTGGAAGTTCAGCCACGACAAACCGAACAGCGACTTGCTGCGGCTGTAATTCAAGCCCGGCATGCCTGAGAGCACCACTTCCAAGGGGATCGTCACCAGCCGCTCCATCTCCTCGGCCGAGCGGCCTGGGTACTGGGCGATGACCTCGACGATGGCCGGGGCCGGGTCGGGGTAGGCCTCGACGTTCACGTGGTAGAACGAGTAGCCCCCCACCGCGGCCAGCGCCAGCGCCAGCAGCACCACGATCAGCGGGTTTTGCAGCGACCATTGGATCAGCTTTGTTACCATCTCTCGGTCCAACTAGCCAACTAACTAACAACGGCTTCGTAAAAGGGGATGTGGGGATGAGGAGGAGATGTGGGGATGAAAGCAGAAGGATGGAAGAAGACGGCGAAACGCGGTGGTTAGCGCAGTTAAACGCCACCCATTTTCCTTTTCTTGTTTCCCATCCCCATATCCCCTCCGTATCCCCCTATCCCCCTTAAAAGAGAGTTCCCATTTGTGTTATTCGTTTCGACCTTCGCGCTGCTGCACGCGGGGGTGTCGCACCTACTTCGATTGCTGGGCTGCGTGTTGTTGCTGTTGCAGGGCTTCCTTGAGCTCCAGCGCGCCGGCGGCGATGACGTGCTCCCCCTCGTGCAGTTCCTCCATCCCCTGTCGTTTTTGCTCTTCTGTCAGGACGCTACGGACGTAAACGCGGTCGTGGTAGCGCCGCACGACCGACAACCGCCGGCTCGAAAAGCGCGTGGGGTTGGACGGGTCTTGCACCAGCACGACGCTGCGCTCGCCGTCCTCGACCAGGGCTCGGGTCGGTATTTCGACCACTCCCTCTTCGGGCGGCAGTTCGATCGTCGCGTTGATGAACTGTCCGGCGGTGAAGTTGCCCTCCGGGTTGGGCACGTGACCAAACACCAGGGCCATGTGCTCGCTGGGGTCGATCAGGTCGCCGAACTCGAGGAAGCAGGAGATTTCGCCGGCCGCCGGGTTCGAATTGAGCCGCAACGTACTGGCGATCGGCTTGGGCATCGACCTCAGGTAGGGGAGGTCCTCCTCGTAGACGTGCAACAGCGCGATCAGCTCGGTCAGGTCGGCCAATTTGTAGAGGTCGTCGTTGGGATCGACGATTTCGCCCATCGTCACGTTGCGTTCCACGATCGTGCCCGTGATGGCGGCGGGCACGACTGCGCGAGCCCACTCGTCCTGGTCGATATCGTCGACATCCGCGCCTTCCTTGTGAATCCGCCTTGCCTCCGCGACGACGGCCTCAACTTCATCGCGCGTGAGCAGCCAGGAGCGGAGCGTGTTGCGAGCCCTTCGGACCGAGGTGCGTCCCACGTCGACCAGGCGCATCTGTTCGGCCATTTCCTTGGCCGTCATGGCGTTTTCCTCCCTTCGGTAGCCTTCCAAAATCCTTTCGTCGGTCCAGAGCCGGATTTGGGCGTCCATCAGCTCGCTCTTCTTCTCGCCCAATTCCCGGCTGAGCACGACGGCCATCATCTGGTCCTTCTCCACGTCGTCCATCCAGCCCACGGGACGGCGGCGCGGCGGGCCCTCAGGATACGAAGGATTGGGTTCTTCCTTCATCGCCAGTTCGACGATCTGGCCTGGAAAACGCGCGTGGACATGCACCAGCCGAGCGGGGTCGATCATCAAATTTCCGCGCAACGTGAGCGTGCGCGGTCGGGTGGGCGCCGTGACGGCGGCGGTCCGCAGTCCGTTGAGTTTGACTTGTTTCGGAGTCAATTCAAGGTAGCCGCCGCCCGCGCGAGAGGCGTCGCGCCCAACACCCACCTCGGCGGATTTACCGCCGGCCGGCTCCCAAGCCGTGACGAACTTGGGACCGTACAACCACGCGCCGGCGATACCCGCGCCGAGCAGCAGCAAGACGGCGACGATGATCAGACGCTTTTTCATGGCAAGCTCTCGTGCAAGCACCTGCCCGCTTCGAGTTGGGTTAATGGGGAACGTCGTAAAGCATTTAGAGAGAAACATCCCCGCCGCGAGACCTATGGAAACTCGATCTTTTTCCCTTTCGCCTTCATCCCCATATCTCCTCCGTATCCCCTTATCCCCTCAAAAAAACATCCCCATATCTCCTCCGTATCCCCTTTCGGGTTGCTCTTTGAGTTCCTAAGGAGACACGGGCTTCAAAGGTTACGTCTGTCTAGCAACGGAAACAAATCGCCCCAACTCGCGCGGAAGGCAATCCAGGCAAACTGGGAAAGCCTCGCCGGCACATCGGCCATGAAAACCGCCGTGCAAGTTTATCCAACCCGCGCGAAATCGTTGATTGGCACAATCGACGCAACCGATAGTAACCCTAGGGTTGCGCACACCCTACGGCTGCGCACATTCTACGCTTGCGAGTTGGTTCTTGTCACGACGGACGACCACTTATTACCGGATTGTAACCTTGTCGCACCGCTCTCGGGCGAGCCGCGCGGCATGGCTGCTTGGTCTCGCGCTCTCCTGCGCCGGTTGCAGTGCGCCGTTCGGTAAACGCTCTGTTTGGGCCGACACGTCGTACCTTGACCCAGTTCCTGGAACCAATCCAAAACCAGCGGGCGCACCGGGTGCGCCAGCCGCGCCTGCCATGCCCACGCTGCCCAGCGCGCAGAGCGCGGCCGAAACAAGCCTTGCGTATGGAGACCCGCCGCGCGCCACCGTTGTCTCGGCCGCGCCGCGACCGCGAAACGCACGCGGTACGGCCGTGCCGGCCGCGCCACGCGCGGTTCGGTTGGCCCAGGCGCAACAAGACCTTCCGCCACCACCCCATGATTCCGAGCCGCTGGAAAGTCGATCCATCAAAGAGCGATTGAACATACCGAAAGAGTTGCCGGGAGCGGAGACACCCGCGGTCCCCATGGTGCCCTACGCGCCCGATAATTTCGGAGCGAGGCAGGCTCTGGTCCGCAAACTGTTCCCCGATCTGCCCCCGGCATGGGAGCTTGGACCGCCCGAGTCGCGGCCCGAAAAACTCGGACAACCTGATTACGATTTGACCGAGCAGGACCATCATTGGGAGTTGGGGCTGCCCGAGCTGCAGCCCGGCCAGCGCCCGACGACTCTCGACGACTTGCAGCAAGTGGCCTCCGTCTACAGCCCGCGTATCATCCAGGCCCGCGCCGACATCACTTCGTTCCGCGGCACGGCCATCCAGGCGGGCACGCACCCCAACCCGATCGTCGGCTACGAGTCGGACACGGTCGGCTCATCGCAAAACCGCGATTACCAAGGCGTCTACGTGTCGCAAATCATCAAGACGATGAACAAGCTGGGCTTGCAGCGGTTGGTGGCGGACATGGACCACCTCAACTCGCAGCTTGCACTGCAAAAAGCGCGGATCGAGGTCAGCTCGCAGGTCAAGGCCGATTATTACGCCGTGCTGGTGGCGGAGCAAAACGTGATCATCAGCGCGGCCCTGGTCCGCTTCACCGCGCGAGTGTTGACGCTGCAGACCGAAGTGCTCAGCTCCGGCAAATCGGTCCCCTACGAGCCGGCCCAGTTGCGGACGCTGGTCGAAGTGGCCCGCGCAACCCTGGTGGCGGCGCAGAACAGCTACGTCGCGAGCTGGAAAAAACTGGGTGCCACCGTGGGCGTACCCGACCTGCGGCCGTCGCAATTGGCCGGCCAAGCCGATTCGACGCCGCCCGAAATCAAGTACGAGGATGCCGTCGAGCGGATGTGGACCGTCCACCCCGACGTACTGGCCGGGCGAAACATGATCGCCAGGGCGCGCTACCAATTGCGCCTCGACCAGGTCAAGCCGATCCCGGACGTGTACGCCTATTTGACGGTGCAGAAGGACTTCACGACACCCGGCGTCAATCATGTGGCGTACAACTCGCAAATCGGCGTGCCGCTGCCGCTCTTCGACCGCAATCGCGGCGCGATCATCAACGCCCAGGGCGACTTGATGTGGGCCGATCAGCAGGTGTTCCGCATGCAGTTGGACTTGCAACGACAACTTGCTCAAGTCTTCGGCGACTACGAGACCAATCGCAGCAACGCCCAGCGCTATCGCGACATGATCTTACCCGACGCGACGCGGGCCTACCGTGGCGTCTACGGCCGTTACACGCAGAAGGCGGGTGAATTACTGACGGTCACCGACATCGCGTTCGCTCAGCAGCAACTGGCCACTTTCATCGCCTCGTACATCAATTACCTCAATGGGCAGTGGCAGTCGTTGGCCGATCTGGCGAACCTGCTGCAAGTCGATCGTCTCGACGACTTGTACGACTTGCGCAACGCCCCTGTGGAACCGCTTCCGAATCGCAAGCCGTCCACGCAGAAGGGAGGGAATTGACATGGTCCGGTCCCTCCTATTGGCGAGCGTGCTCTGTTTCCATGCCTTGACCGGCCAGGCCGCCGCGCAGACGGCGGGCCCCCGGATCAACCCTGCCGCCGCATCTGGCGCCAATGGCGGGTCATCGATCGAGTTGTTGCCGCGGCGCAGCCCGTTCCAAGCGACGCTCGAGGGTGAGGTGGTGCAACCCCTGGGCCAGGGGGAAGTCGGCGATCAGAGTGCTGAAGCCATCGTGCTGCCGTCGCAGCCGCCCGAACCGGCGCCGCCCCGCTGGGGCGCGCTCGACGCCCCTGCGCCGCAAGTCGAATTTCCGGCGCGCGAGTACGACATGGTCGGGCCGCCCCGCGGCATCCTTCAACGCTACACGGGGCAGCTCTACCGCCGCCGCGTCCGCGATCCGAATACGCTGCTGGCTGACGATTACCGTCTGAATGCGCCGATCGACCTCAACCGGCCCGACGGCATCGCGCCGGCCGGCGTGCTGGGCGATCACACGCTCAAAAGCTCGCAGTTCTTGATTTCCTATCGCTACAATGTGACTGCCTTCGACGGCAACCTCAACGGCACGCAGCCCGTCAGCTCAGCGGCAATCCTGGGGGCGTTCGCCTTCGCCCCCACGACGATGACGTTTCAACAGCACTTGATCTTGTTCGAATACGCTCCCACCGACGACTTGACGTTGATGTTCCGTCTTCCGATCCAAGAGATCGATATCGAGTACGTCGACCAAGGTGGCCACCAGGTCCATACCGCCAACACCCAATTGGCCGATATTCCGATCACGTTGATGTACGCGCTCAAGCGCTGGAACCGCCAGCAGATTCACCTCAATTTCGGCCTGAGCACCCCGACCGGGATCATCGACACGCTGACCGACCACCCAACTGCGGGTTCGCCGAACCTAGGTTTTCCCCAGCGGACCGGCTCGGGTACATGGGACCTGCTGCCGGGCTTGACCTACACCGGGCAGAGCGATCGCTGGACGTGGGGCGCCCAGGCGATGGGCACGGTGCATATGGGACGCAACCGTTTCAACTACACGTTGGGCGACCGAGTGGACCTGACGCCCTGGGTGGCGCGCCGCTGGACGCGAGGCATGAGCACGTCGGCTCGACTCGACGGCCAAATTGTCGGCAATGGCCGTGGCGTTGCGATTTACCGGGTCAACCCGTCGCTCCCCCCCGCGACTCTACTTGATCCGACGCTCGCTCCGACGAATAATCTCAATACCTTGGGCGGGCGTCGGCTCGACCTGCTGTTCGGGTTGAACTACAATTTCGTCGATCAGCCGCGGCTGCCCGGCTCGCGCCTTTCGATCGAGGCCGGCTGCCCCATCTACCAGTCGCTCGACGGGCCACAGCTTCGCGCCCGCTGGCTATTGAACGCCAGTTGGAACATCCTTTGGTAGTCCCAAGCGGTAGCGGAACTCGTGAGAGTTCCGAAAGCTGCGCCACGATACCGAGTGACGTACCGCGAAGCGACCGTCAATGAGATGTTCGTGGTGGCT
>DATLQY010000655.1:0-6328 GCA_035534975.1 Pirellulales bacterium | reverse complement strand
CGGAGACCCCGTGCGAATCAAGGGAAAGGTAGAAGAAGAACGGGCGGTACGGCCATCCCGCGGCACGACCACCCACCCCGCGTTCTCCCCACATCAACCCTCCTTTCGCGTTTTTGTCCCACCTCGTCACTCTTGCGACGTGCGGCGGTCTCCGGAGGAATTTTTTACCATCTGCCGAATGTGCAGAATGACCCCGTGGGGCAGGTTTCCAACCTGCCATAGAATCCCGCGATAGACTTATGGACGGCAGGCTGAGAAACAACATCGGCCTCGCCGTTCGACGGACTCTTCGAAGAGGTGGAAATCGCCACAAAACCCGTCTATACTGGTTTGCAGTCGCCGATCGCGTAGTTCGATCGGAAGTCATTGGGGATATGTCCTTCACGTCGTTCAGGACGAAATCCCATGGACGTTTCATTTCTGCAACGGTTGTTGGCCTGTTCCGACGCGCACGCACGACCGGCAACGTGGTTGTCGCGGCTGGATCCAAGTTGGGTGGTGGCGGGCATTTTTAGCCTGGCGCTGATCGTCGTCGTTTGCATCCGCCCGTTACGGCGGCCCGCGGTACTGGTGCCGTTTGGCATGTTGGCCGCGTTGATCTTGCTCCTGGTGCCCGCGATCGCCCAAGCCCGCGAGGCCGGAAGGCGAACGACTTGTACCTGCAATCTCAAGCAGATCGGCGTCGCGATGCACAATTACCATGATCTTTTCGGATCCTTTCCTCCGGCTTACATTGCAGACGAACGCGGCCGGCCGATGCATAGTTGGCGAGTGCTGCTTTTGCCTTTTCTGGAAGGAAAGCAGGTCTACGATCAATACGATTTCAATGAACCTTGGGATGGCCCGCACAATCGGCTGTTAGCCGACAAAATGCCTGCCGTTTACCACTGCCCCAGCGACGACGAGTCGAAACCGGGCGAAACGAGTTACGCGGCGATCGTCGGCCCGCAAACGATGTGGCCGGGGGACGAGACCATCCCGCTCACCGACGTAAAGGATGGGACAGAAAACACGCTTGCAATCGTGGAAGCGGCGGGGAATGGCATCCATTGGATGCAACCTCGCGACGTGCCGGTTTCCGTCGCCAAGGCTGGCATCAACAACGCGCCGGGATTGGGCATCTGTAGCCGGCACCCGCAAGTCGCAATTGTCCTTTATGCCGACGGTTCGGTGCATACGATCAGTCAAGTTGTTTCGCCGGAAACCTTACAAGCGCTTTTCACACGCGCGGGTGGGGATACGCCGGGCGCGATTTGGTTCCCTTAACCACCAGACGAGCGCACGAAGCTAGATCGGCTCGCTCAGCCGCACGGTGCCTCGTTTGTCGCCGGCGGCAATCATCGTCCCCCAAGCATGCCGTCCCGGACCCGCGCGGAACAAGTCTTTGAGCGAGCGGGCTTGAACGCGGGCGACTTCCAGCACCTGCTCCTCGCGGATGATCGGCGTGCCGCCGAGCCAGGCTCGCCACAACACGGCCACACAGGCGGCCTGGGGCGGGGAGAAATGGTAGGTCGCGCCGAACCAGTCGACACTCTTGAAGCCCGGCCCGTGGCTGGGTCCCGACGTCGGCGCGGTCAATGGCCGGCCGGACTCATCGTTTCCAATGTCAGGTTTTGTGTTTTGCATTCCACTTTCTCCATCGCCCCCACGGATGATTGCTGGTCGCACGGTTCGCGGACCGAGGGCAGCGAGGCCCAGCGGATGTCGACGCGTGTCAACAGCCGGCGGGCCGCGGCGGCATAGTCGGGCCGGTTGTCGATCAACGCCACAGCGACCTTTGCCAGCGACAACTCCTCGGCTTCCTGGCACAACACCAGATCCGAGTCGGCGTCGAACAAGGTCAGCGCCACCTTAGGCAGGTTGCCGAGCGCGGTCGCGGCCAGCTCTTTTCCGTAGGCGCCGTCGGGCAACACGGCCAGCACTCGTTTGGCGCCGCCGAGCCGCGATAGACGGGGAACCGCCTTCTCGACCGCCGCGGCCAGTTCCTGGGTTTGCCGCGCAACGTCGGGATGACGGTCGATCAGCAGGCGCGCGGCGTCGATATCGCGCAGCGACGCAAGCAGCGCGGCGCGGGACCGCGATCGCAGCTCGTCCCGCAGCGATTTCCAGGCTTCGTCGCCCGCCGCGCCGAGCGCCAGCAGACCACCGTTGGGTTCAAGGCATTCGCGCTGGAGTCGTTCGTCGAAGCGGGCGGCGAAGGTGGGGTCGGCCAGCTCGGCCTGCGCCACCGCCTCGACGATCTTCAGGTGCGAGACGGCGGCCGCAGTCTGGCCGCCGGTCGAGTCGGCCGGCGCAACCGCGAAATCGCGGCCAAACTGCTCGCACCTCGACCTCAATCGCAGCAGCCGCTCGTTGAGCGCGCCAAGCGCTCCAATGGCCGACTGCACCAGCGTTACAACCTGCTGGTAGACCAGCGTCCGTAATCGTTTGTCGCAGTATTCAAGGAGCCGCGTTTCGGTTTCTTGAGGCGATGTTTCGCCCCACAGGTCTCGCCAACGGCGGCCACGGCCGTCGCCGTCGCCGCGGACCAGCACCGCGCGAAGCGAGGTCGTCTCGGCAAGGGTCTTGCGAAACAGGTCTTCGGCCTCTTGCCGCAGCGACCGCATGTGTTCCTGGAACAGCGACGTGGCGGCCAGCGCGGCGGGCAAGCGGCCGTGAGGGTCCTCAACCAACCCGGCCGCCGCGCGGACGATCGATTCGCCGACGGCGCCCGCCAGTTTGGTCGTCGCCTCGCGGAGCGCCGTGGTGAACCGGGTCGGTTCGGCATCCTGTTGCCGCTCCGACGAATGGGGCGCGCCAAGCACCACGTCGATCCTGGCTAAAGCGTCGCTCCCGGCCGAGACGATGCCCAGCGGCTGCGCCAGCAGACCGCGGAAATGAACCTCGGCCTTGCCCCCCAGGGCCTTGTCGGCAACGGCGAACAGCCGCTTGCTCAGCGGGTCGAGGGCCAATTCCGCCGTGTCCAAGTGCAAGCCGGCCGGGTCGGTGGGGCGACCGTCGCCATGCCAGCGACCGACGACGCGCTGGCAGAGAAGCTCGGCCTGGGTGCCTGCCGCCGTGAACTTGTCGCAACCAATCATGTGCAGACCAAAGGTCCGCAACCGCGCGGCGCCGCCGATACCGCCCGGGCGCTCGCGCGTCAATTCGCGGCAGCGGTCGAGGGCCGCGCCGCAGGGCGTGGCGGCGTCGAGGTACAGATAACGGGCAATGTTCGCCGCGGCGGCGTCGAATTCGGCTTCGCTCAAGTCGTCGCCCAGTTCGACCAGGTAGGAATCGCCGAACGGCGGCTCGGCGCGTACGTCGACACCCGCGGCAGCCGTACTCCGCCTGCCCTCGGCGTTCGCGGCCGGCGCAGTGCGTGCGCCGTTGGCCGTCGAGTCGGTGGATGAGCGATTCACCGGGCAGGCGCCGCCGCGAGCGCTATAGTGGTTCCATTCCGTCAAGGTCGCGTAGGCGTTCACCTTTCGCAGGTCCTTGGCCGTCCCCCTTTTCATCGTGCCGTGCGTCAGCACTCCGCACACGCCATCGGCCGCCAAGCCGAGTTCAGCCAGGACTTCTCGGACCGCGTACGCGATGTCGAACAGCATCCCGCCGCCGGTGCCGCCGCAAATCGACGAGATGATGAACACCCGCGGCGCATCGTCGCGCAATCGGGCGCCGGTCGTCTCGGCCGATTTCATTTTCGCTTCGTCGCTGGTGATGTCAGTCAATGCCCGGCGAATTCGGTCGGCAATCCGCTCTGCGTGGTCGACGTAGACCAGCCGGCCCAGGGGCCGTAACCCCTCGGTCCGCAACGATCGCGGGATGTTGTACAGCCACCGCCGGCTGAGCCAGCCCAACAGCTTTTCGGAAGCCGCGTGATAGTCGGCCGGACGCCGAAGCGGCAAGAACAGGGCTTCGTCAGGAGAAAGCGCCTCGTCCACGGGGTCGTTCGCCGTGCCGCGCGACGAGTTCGGTTCGGTATCCAGCAACAACATTTGCCAGCACGGCACCGATTGCATCGAGCCGACGCGTTCGCACAGCCGCCGCCGCAGTTTTCGAAGCACGAGGGACGCCGTGCCTCCCAACCCCAGGAACAGCGTCGGGCGTGTGCCGAGGCGGTCGCCGGAGTACGCAAGAGGTTCCAGCTCGGCGTCGGTGATCCCAGCCGCTTCGCCGTCGACCCGGTCGTGCGCCGTCAGCAGGCTCGTGTCGTTGGTACCGCTGTGGCACGGCGTGGAACGCAGATCGAACGTCCGACGCTCGTTCGATTCAGGTGGGGCGAGGTGGGTCGCCGGCGGCCCCATTTCGGCCGGGTGCGGCTCGGCGCACCGCAGAAGGAAGTCGATCATCTCGCGACAACTGGCGAAGCGACGGTCCGGCTGCTTCGATAATGCCCGCGCGATCGTCGGCCGGTCGTGGTCCGGCAACGGCCCTAACGACGGTGGGCTGTGCATGTGCTGCACCGCCAGTTGCGCCGTGGTGAAACCGGGGAAAGGCAGCGCGCCGGTGAGCATTTCCTGGTAAACGATCGCCAGACTGTATTGGTCGCTTGAACGGCTGGCCCGGCCGTCGAACGCCTCGGGCGTGGCATAAAGCGGGGTCACGCCGCCGACCAGCGTATTGTTGGCGTCTTGCAGGTCCTTGCAAAGGCCGAAGTCGGCCACTTTCACCCGGCTGCCCACGAGCAGCAGGTTTTCGGGCTTGATGTCGAGGTGTTGCAATCCGAATTTGTCGCTCATGTAGTCGAGCGCGTCGGCGGCGTCGCGCAGAAAGCCGAGCAGCTCGTCGCGTGGAATGCCCACCATGCCCGCCTCTCGGCACTCGCGAAAGCGGTCCATCAGGCTCATCTCGGCCAACTCGGTCACGATGAAGAGCTGGCCGTCGATGACGTCGAACCGCTCGAGCGAAAGCAAGAAGGGGTGGCGGACCTCCTTGATTCGGCCCAGGGCCTTGAGTTCGCGCGCGCCGCGGTCGTCTTCCATCCGGCCGTAGACGAACTTCATCGCCTTGTTCAGCCCGCCGGGAGCGGAGACTTTCCAGACCTCGCCATAGCCGCCGATGCCCAGGCGCACGAGCAGCGTGTAGCCCGGGACCGGTTCGGCGCCTTCGCAGGGTTGGAATGCCATGTCGTTTTTTCGACCGTTTTCTAAATCCGACGGGTTGGTGGGCGGCGCCCACCCTACGAGATGTGTGTGCCGACAAGCTGGCCGGCGGTGTCCGCGGTCGCAAAGGCCGTTAATGTCCGCGGCGATCCAAACCAAGCGCCCTGGGCGGCATGGCAACCCAAGAGGCGACATTCGCGCGCGTCCTCGTCCGTTTCGACGCCCACGGCGATCACGCGAATGCCCCGTTCCTCACAAGCGGAAACGATCTCCTTGACTTGCTTGTGTCGCGACTGGGCCAGGTGCAGCCCCTGTACCAGCGACTTGTCGAGCTTGAGAAACTCGGGAGGATGTGCCGCCAACTCGAGCAGCCTGCCCCGGCCGGCGCTGAAGCACGCGTACGCAAGGCCGATGCCATGTTCGCTCAACTTCCCTCGGACGCGGCCCATAAAGTCGGCATCGGTCACCGCGGCTTCGGGCACCTCGATGACCAGCGCCTGCTCGCCGGTCATCGCCGGCCGCAATGCGATGAGCGAATCGACCAGCGAATCGCGGCCGAACTCGGACGGGTGCAAAGGCAGGAACACCTTCGTTTCCGGCGGCATGGAGCCGGCTTGCTCGACGGCCACCAGTCGTGACAATTCGCTCAGGCGGTCGGTCAGCCGCGACTCGGTGGACAGCAGGTAATGATCGGCGGGAGAACGGCTCAATTCGTGGTCGCCGCCGCCGAAGGCCGCGTAGCCCAGCACCTCCCGGTCGGCAAGTTCCACGATCGGCTGGAAAAGGATGCGCACGCAGCGATGAACCAGCATCTCCTGGAAGCGGCGCACGGCGCGGATCACACAGGTGGCCTTGCCCAACTGCGCGGCCACCGCTTCGCCGGGTGCGACTACCTGCGTGGCCACTCCTTGTGTCCTGGGCGTCTGCCCGCTGGAAAAGATGAGTTCGATCGTCGCGATGTGCAGGATGTCACCGTGTTCGAGCCGCGCTTCCTGCACGCGCTGCCCATTGACGAACGTGCCGTTGGTGCTGCCGAGGTCCTTGATGCGCAGTTCGCCCTGCCATCGCAGGATGCGGGCGTGATCGCGCGAGACCTGCGTCGAGTCGACGCGAAGGTTCGACGAGTCGCTGCGCCCGATCGTAAACGGCAGCGGAGTGATCGGCGTCCGTTTGATCGGTCCACCTGTCTTGGGATAGTATTCCAGGCACGGAATACCCGGTTCGATGTCGTTCATGGGATTCGC